>JBIKKU010000140.1:0-7426 GCA_044360245.1 Flavobacteriales bacterium
AGGAAGGGACTAACAATTTTTTTCAGCCCACTGATAAAGGTATTCAACCGGATTTCCAATGGTGCGCATGATTTGCCTGAGATGATTTGCAGGAATTTCCTTTTCATCTCCCCATAGCGGAATGGTTCTGCTTTGAGGTTTTGTCCATTGATCGTGACTGGCACTGGTCCTTTTGTGGGAGTAACCATGGGCCAATAAAAAGGATTCAACACATTTGGTTTTAAGCGGACGGTGGTTCCCCATCTAAAAAATCAAAGCGTTAGAACTTCCACTTCAACAGAATTTTCCTCGGCATTCCATCCAACAAGCTGACCATGCTCGTCAATGGCCGCATGAGAAAAGGAGGGATGAATTGTACTTGTTTGTTTGAACCATCCCAATTGAGACAGGGTTTTTTCCTGATCATCTTGGGGCATTTCCAGCAGGTATTTGCAAAAGTCGTCAATCATAAATCGCAACATTTCCATTGCTTTGGAAACATTGGCGCCATAGCCTGATACATCAAAGGATGGAACAGCGCAAATCACCTGTTGGGTGTCTTTATCTTTAAACTTGAGCAAACGGATTTCTGCACGCAGGGATTTCTCCTGGTGGTTGATCCAAAGTTTTTCCTCATTGTGTTTTTGTTCAGACATTTTCTTTGTGTTTCGCGAACTTCCTGTGTATTCAAATTTCGTCATAAAAAATTAAAAAGGCGTATTTGTTTGAACCTATTTCAAAAATCAGTTCCCCATTCTTGAACAAAGGGGGGCAATCGTTATGGAAAAAGGGGTGATTTTTTGTCTGTGTGCTGCCAATTTAGGAAGGTGGATTCCTTGCCAAAACTCCTTCAAAAAAAATTTTGAAACAACACGGCCAGAATTTCCTTGGAATGAAAAAAGTATTCCGCGTGATTGGAGGGATTTTAAGATAGACCTTAAGGAAAGCTTGATTTTCAAATTGTTTAAGCTTTTAACCAAAACAAAAAGAAGAAAAATAGTGCAATTCGAACTGTTAACGAAGGATGCTTTTGTTCGGAGAATTTCTTGCAAAAGCTCAAAAAATAATGCTTACATTAAGAGTCCAAACCTACAGCATATGAAAATCATGAGCATTCAGGCCTTGCGCGGGCCTAACATCTGGAGCGTGTCGCGGAAAAAACTGATCCAGATGCGTCTGGACCTCGAAGAGATGGAGCAGTTTCCAACCAATAAGATTGAAGGGTTCGGACAACGATTGCGCGATTTATTGCCTACCATGTATGAACACCGTTGCTCTGAAGAAGTGGAAGGTGGATTTTTTATGCGTGTGGAGCGCGGTACCTGGATGGGACATGTCATTGAACACATTGCACTCGAAATTCAAACGCTGGCAGGAATGGACACCGGATTTGGTCGCACACGTGAAACCAAAACTCCGGGCGTTTACAATGTGGTGTTTTCTTATGTGGAAGAAAAAGTGGGTTTATACGCCGCCGAAGCTTCCGTGCGCATTGCCGAAGCTTTGATCAAAAATGAGCCTTACGATTTGCAAAGCGACATCCGAAAAATGCGCGAAATACGCGAAGATGTGCGACTTGGTCCGAGCACAGGTTCCATTGTGGAAGAAGCTGTAGCACGCGATATTCCTTGGATTCGTTTGGGTACAAATTCACTCATTCAATTGGGATATGGCGTAAATCAAATGCGTTTTCAGGCAACGATTACCTGCAAAACATCCAATATCGCAGTGGATATTGCTTGCAATAAAGAAGAAACCAAACGCATGTTGCGCAATGCTTCCATTCCGGTGGCCAAAGGCGATATCTGTGTAGATGAAGAGGATTTAAAAGCCACCATCGATCGCATCGGATTTCCCATTGTAATTAAACCACTTGATGGCAATCACGGAAAAGGAGCTTCGATCAATGTCACCAATTGGGAGGATGCTTTGCGCGGATTGGAGCATGCCAAAAAATATTCGCGTCGTGTTATTGTTGAGCGTTTCATCACCGGATTCGATTTCCGTGTGTTGGTCATCGATAACAAAGTCGTAGCCGCAGCACAACGTGTTCCTGCACATATCAAAGGCGACGGAAAACACACGATTGCACAACTCATCGAAATCGAAAACCAAGATCCGCGTCGTGGTTACGGACATGAAAATGTGCTCACCGAAATTTCCATTGATCGTGATACCGAAGATTTGCTCGCAAAAAAAGGAATCACATTGGAACATGTTCCTGCCAAAGGCGAAATCGTGTATTTGAAGTCCACCGCGAACCTCAGTACCGGCGGGACTTCCATTGATGTTACCGACATGATGCATCCTGAAAATATTTTCCTTGCAGAACGTATTTCACGTGTTATCGGTTTGGATGTTTGTGGTATCGACATCATGGCCGAAAACCTCACCGAACCACTCAACGAAAACGGAGGCGTGATTCTGGAAGTTAATGCTGCTCCGGGTTTCCGAATGCACCTTGCACCTTCCGAGGGATTGCCGCGCAATGTGGCAGCTCCGGTTATCGATATGCTTTATCCTCCCGGAAAACCATCGCGTATTCCTATCATTGCGGTGACCGGAACCAACGGAAAAACCACCACAACACGACTAATTGCGCACATGGTGAAAAACATGGGATACAAAGTCGGATTCACTACTTCCGATGGTATCTATGTACAAAACCACATGCTCGAAAAAGGAGATACTACAGGACCGATCAGCGCGGAATTTATTCTCAAAGATCCAACCGTTGAATTCGCTGTGCTCGAAACAGCGCGTGGTGGCATTTTGCGTTCAGGATTGGGATTCAGTCAGTGCGACATCGGCGTTATCACCAACATTCAGGAAGATCATCTTGGTTTGAGCGATATCGAAAACCTCGAAGATTTGGCGCGTGTGAAAGGTGTTGTGGCGAAAAGCATCAAGTCAGATGGTTGGGCAGTGTTGAATGCCGAGAACGAACATTGTGTGAAAATTGGAGAAGAATTGGAATGCAATGTGGCGTATTTTTCGATGGACGAAAACCATCCGATCATTCGCAAACAGAGCCGAAAAGGTGGAATTTCTGCGGTGTATGAAAATGGATTTGTCACCATCAAAAAAGGCGATTGGAAAATCCGTGTGGAAAAAGTATCGCACATTCCACTCACCATGGGTGGTCGCGCAAAATTCATGATCGAAAACGTACTTGCCGCTACACTGGCCGGTTTCCTCTATGGATTCAAAACCGAAGAAATGAAACTTTCTCTAGAGACTTTCATTCCTTCTGCAGCGCTTACACCCGGACGCATGAACATTTTCAATTTCCGGAATTTTAAAGTGATGATCGATTTCGCGCACAACAAAGCAGGTTATCTCGCCATCGAAGATTTTCTCTCTACGGTGGATGCATCCAATAAAGTGGGCATCATTGCAGGAGTAGGTGACCGTCGCGACGATGACATTCGCGATTGCGCCGAAGTTGCCGCAAGGATGTTTGATCACATCATCATTCGTCAGGAAAAACACCTCCGCGGAAGAACCGAAGATGAAATCATCAACCTCATTTTGGAAGGCATTAAAAAAGTGGACAAACAAATCACTTGGGAAATCATTCCCAAAGAAATTGAAGCCATCAAACACGCCATTTCCAGTGCAAAAGAAGGAACCTTCATTACAGCACTCAGCGATGTGGTGACCAATGCCATTGGAATCGTTCAGGAATACCTCGATAAAGAAAACGAAGAGATACGCGTCGGAACGGAACATTAGAAAATAAAAAAGCCGCTCAAGTGAGCGGCTTTTTTATTTACACCATTCCAAAATCACTTGCTGTTCTTCTTTGGGATACAATGTCAAGACCTCCTGAAAAGCTTTGTTTTCGGGTAGTTTCGTGTCAATAGGGAAAATTTCATCCGGTGTGGATGATGAATCTCTTCCCCAAGGATCGCGGAAAAAATGCATTTGTTTTGCTTCTTCTACAATTCTCAAAATAGAGCCCTCGCTATTGCCTGCTACGAATTCGGTTTTCATGAATGGAATTTAGGAAAAAAGAAAATTCAAAAACAAAAAATCCCGAACCTCAAATGGTCCGGGATTCTCTGATGGCAAAAGAAATTATTTTTTCACGAAGCGGAATTTTTTCTGTTCCGTTCCGCAATCCAGTATGAGATAATACACGCCCGCACACAGGCTTTCGGTGTTAATGATAACGCCATCTTTTCCTGAACTCATGCGTGTTTCGACTAAAGCTCCGGTGTTGTTGTAGACTTTGATGCAGCCGGCATCGATGGCTCCGTTTCCGGTTTTGCTTAAGGTCATCATTCCTGAAGTCGGATTAGGATACAATTGGTATTGACTGCTCGCTAAATCTTCCACGCCGTTCATGCTGCAATCGCTAACTACAATGATGTCGTTTGCAGAAGCATTACAACCGTTGGCATCGGTGAAGGAATAGGTGATGCTGATGTTACCTGTTCCTGCAAGTGAAGGATCGAAAGCATTTCCGGTAACACCATTTCCGGTGTATGTTCCACCATTTGGATTTCCGCTGCTCAGCACTATTTGTGGATCGCTCGTGCAAAGTGAATCGGTTGATTCTATATACGTCACTACTGGAAGCGCATTCACGATGACTTGGAAACTGCAGGTTGTGCTGTTTCCATTTTCATCTTCCGCAACAAAAAAATTGGTGGTTGTTCCTACAGGATAAGTAGTTCCTGAAGGAAGACCTGCACTCTGCAAAATGCTTGGAGTGGCACAGTTGTCGGTAGCCAATAGATTCGCAAAAGTGACGGTGCTGCCTTCGCAGACTTCGATGTTGGCCGGACAATTACTGAATTGTGGAGCAATGGCATCGGTAACATTTACCTGCTGTGTTTGTGTGCTGGAATTTCCTGATGCATCCGTGTATGTCCAGGTGATGGTGTAATTCCCCGGTGTTGAATAAGTAAGCGGATCGGTAGTTGCAGCTGTAATTGCGCCTGAACAATTGTCGTTGGCCGTTGGTGCTGTAACCGAAATCTGACAATCATTGGAAAGCGTTGGCAATGTAGCTTGATCAGGAACAGGAGCAGTATTGTCAGCAACAATCACTTGTTGTGTTTGGGTGCTGGTGTTTCCGGATGCATCGGTGTAAGTCCAGTTGATGGTGTAATTACCCGGACTGCTATAACTCAGTGGATCGCTTGTAGTTGCTGTAAGTGTTCCGCTGCAATTGTCGGATGCGCTTGGTGCTGTTGCGGTGGCAGAACACTGACCTTGTACTACCGGAAGATTACCGTTATCTGGAACCGGAGCAATGTTGTCGGCGAGCACTACTTGTTGTGTTTGTGTGCTAGAATTTCCGGATGCATCGGTGTAGGTCCAGGTAATGGTATAATTTCCGGGAACAGTGTAGGTGAGTGGACTTGCAGTTGTTCCGGTGATGGTTCCGCCGCAATTGTCGGTTGCACTTGGCGCGCTAACAGTTACCGAACATGTTCCGTTAATGGTAGAAAGTGTGGCCACATTTGGAACAGGAGCAACATTGTCGTTGACTTGAATGGTGAAGGAGCAATTGGCATTGTTTCCTGCTTCATCGAGTGCGGTGTAACTTACTGTAGTGCTTCCTAAATTGAAATTGGTTCCTGATGTATGAGATGCATTGAAAGAAACCAAATGATTGTCGGTTGCGGTTGGTGCTGTCCAGTTGGCAATGGTTCCGCAAATTCCTGAAGTCGTGAAAAGCGATTGGTTGCCGGGACAATTGTTGATGACAGGTGATGTAACATCACGAACGTTTACCACAAAAGTATCTTTCAAACAATTGTATTGGTCGCGCACAAAATAGGTTGTGGTATCCAAAGGACTCACGCTTGCTTGTCCTCCTGTACCTGTTGTATTTACCCAAGTGTACGTTGGTGTTGAACCCGGCCATGATGCTTCGAGGTTTACGGTAGCTCCTTCGTTGATGGTAACGGTGCTGTGTTGATTGACATCTTTCAGAATGGTGAAATTATCGGAAATGGCACCAGTGCGTCGAATGAATTTTGCATCGAGACGATTTTCATTCACCTCGATATAGAGCATTCCTCCATCGTTAAATGAGAAGGGCATGGCATTGTGAGGATAACCACTTTGTGTACCTCCCGATGCTCCCGCTGAACCGGCAACAACATACACTGTTCCATCGTTGGAGTGGTCGCCATGGGTAACGTATGGACAAGAATTGCTTGTGCCATCCCATTTCCCGCTTGAATTGCTTACTGCATGTGTAGAAGCATTAAATGAAGCTTCGTTTCCGTAATATCCTTTCAACAAATAAGAACGTTCGTAATCGTGACTGTGTCCGCAAATAATCATGTCAACACCGTAACGTTCCAAAATGGTAATGAAGCGTTGACGAATGGATACCAAATCACTTTCGCTATCGGAATTGTGACTTCCCATGGTGTAGGGTGGATGGTGCCAATACGCGATGACCCATTTTTTGGTATTTGCAGCAAGGTCTTGTTTGATCCATGTGACCATTGCACCGGTTGTATCGTAAATACGTTTGTTGCTTGCCGATGCATCTTGTCCGTATGAATCTAACGACAACACATGTACATCTCCAATATCGAAGGAATAATAAGCTTCTGTCCCTGATGCAACTCCGCCACATTCAGCATTGGTTGGCATGCTGAAATGCGTATAATACGGATTGGATAAAGTGGTTGCTCCTCCGGTGTAATAATCATGATTTCCAGGTATTGTTTTTGTACGGATTGAAAAATTGATTGGTGTATTCTGCATCCGTTCCATTGGTGTATGCATTATCGCCCAGCAAAATCCACGCATGCGGAGCTTCGATGGAATTGGTGCTCAGGTAATTTTGGTAAGCACTGAGTGTTTGCGTTTGGTATCCGCTATCGTTTCTTCCGCAATCGCCGAATGCTGCAATGCGCACCACACCTGTATATCCGTTGGCCGGTTGTGTGGTGAAAAAATTCGTCATTCCACCTTCAATAACAGCAGTACTTGTGCCAATGGTGTAATAATATTTTGTTCCTGCAGTCAATCCTGTAATGCGGATTTCATGTTCGGTTGTTGATGTTGCATCGCTTACTACAATGGGATATGTGCCAAATACAGTTCCAACAGTTACTTTGGAATCGCTTGCCACATCGGTTCTCCAGCGAATGGTAACTGCTGTTTGAGATCCCATCATTAAGTAGGGTCCTCTTTGCAAAACCGGTAATCCGGGAATGGTTCCACTTAATTCCATATCGAAAGTTACATCGGATGATGTTGCACTTCTTTGATGTACTTCGACCGCTATGGTATTATTGCCTGCAACAAAAGAAGTAGTGGCAAGTGTAGCTGTTTGCCAGTTGGCACCATCGTCTGATGCCGTTGCTGATGCAAATGACGAATATGTTGGTGTTCCGGTGATGTTGCTCCGGTAAACTTCCGTTCCGTTGACATACACTACAACACCATCGTCGCGCTTCACTCTTAAACT
>JBIKKU010000141.1:0-7400 GCA_044360245.1 Flavobacteriales bacterium
TAACTTTTTTCATGTTTTACTTTTTGCTTGATCAAAAAGTAAACAAAAAATCAAGGCTCCAACGGCTTCCGGCGTCGATGCTCTCATCTGCTAAGTTCGGCCGGGCGATTCCCGCTCTCGCGGGACTTCCCGGTCTCTCTAAGCTGATGCTTCGCCTCTCCTTGTCACCCGTTGAGGCCGACATCGCTTGCGATGGAAATTCCAAGTGCTATTGTAGTTAGTTTTCCTTCTCTTATTTTTCTCTGCGTGTGCTTTTGAAATTTTCTTGGTGTGCCTTTGTGTTCTTTGTATCCGAGTGGTGAAATAAAACCAACCCTGCATTCCGATACCGCGAATTCTCCTTTGTCGAATTCCGGTATAGCGCGCTGGGTGCTTGAAAGACGAATGACGGAAAGACTTGAGACGGAAAGACGAAAGACAAAAGACCTAGGACATTAGACTTCGTGCACTTATTCCTTCTTCACCTAATACCTTAATTCCCTTTTCCCCCCTTTACGCAGTAACGCGATAGCGGGCCTTCGAGAGCCTCAGGCACCGCAGTCGTTCACGAATTCCTTTAAACATCTCAGTGCCCTTTGTGTCTTAGTGTCTAAGTGGTAAATACCTTCGTGGTGAAAATCCTTCACTGCCGAAATCACCAAGTTTATTACCTTTAAGTATGCTTCATTTACGTTATACTACAGCAGAGGATATTCCCTTGATTGCTTCTTTGGCGCATAAAATTTGGAATGCGCATTATCCGCCGATTATTGGTCAGACGCAGGTGGATTACATGTTGGATTTAATGTATAGCCGCGATGCGCTGGAAAAACAAATGGGAGAGGGGCAACGTTTTTTTGTGGTGGAAGATGAAGATGGTGCCATTGGATTTGTAAGCATTTCCGATAAAGGAAATGGTGATTATTTCCTACATAAGTTTTATGTCGATACCGACCGTCACCGTTCAGGCATTGGTACCGAAGTGATGGAGGCTTTATTTTCGCCCATTGGCGGACTTCGCAGCATCACGCTCACCGTGAACCGTCAGAATTACAAAGCCATCAACTTTTATTTTAAAAACGGATTCACCATCGATCATATCGCCAATTTCGATATTGGAAAGGGATATGTGATGGAAGATTTTGTGATGAAAAAGAGGGTGGTTAAATAGCTTCTCTTTTTTTTTTCGAAGGGATTGGTAATTTTTATTTTGTTTTTCCGCCTCATTCCCTTCCGATATGGATTTCCATTTTTTCCATTTTCTCTACCTCGAGGGCCGGTGATCCAAACTCTTCTACAACTTTTCCAAGCATCAGGTAGATGCCATTGCCTTTGAATCGGTATTTCATCAGACTATCCGGAAAATGTACGGTGTCGAAAAATTTTCCTTTGGCATCGAGGAAACATCCGAAATACATGATCTCGCCGCGTTTGGTGCGTACGGGTTTTGTGGTCACCAAATAACCAAGCATGCGTTTTTGTTCGCCAACATGTTCGAGCATGTCTTCGGTGTAAAGATCGCCTCTGAATTTCGTTTTCAGCAAATCAAACCATCCGCATAAAGGAAATCCGAGTAAATCAATTTCGTCGTAGGCGGTGTCGAGTGGATGTTCGTCGAAGGCGGGGAGTTCGAATTGTTTTACTTCTGTGCGGAATAAATCGTGTGTGGGTGTGCTGCGTTTTTTTCCGTTGAACAAAAAATGAGCTTGCCACAACAATTCTTTTTTGCTTTTTCCTGTAAAACGAAAAGCACCAATGCGGATGAGTAAAATGAGTTGTTCGAGGGCAATGGGAATGCGTGCTACCAGATCGTCGAGCGAATGGAATGGACCATGTTCCGCGCGATCGTCGAGCAACATGGCAGAAGTGTTGCGCTCCAGGTTGCTCATGTGCACAAAACCCAGAAAGATCGTGTCGCCGGTGATGGTGGTGAGGTACTGACTCCGGTTTACGCAAGGCGCCTGGATGTCGGCTCCCCACATGCGTGCTTCGTGTACGTACAATTCCGTGCGGTAAAATCCACCGAAATTATTGATGACGCCAACCATAAATTCAAGCGGGAAATAAGTTTTCAGGTACAAACTCTGAAAGCTTTCTACGGCAAAAGAGGCGGAGTGTGCTTTGGAAAACGAATAACCCGAAAAACTTTCAATCTGACGCCAGACCTCACGCGCGATTTCATCCGGATAACCACGTTCGCGGCAGTTCGCGAAAAAAGTTTCGGTGATGCGTTCCATTTCTTTTTTGCCGCGGTATTTTCCGCTCATCGCTCTGCGTAAAATATCTGCATCGGCTAAATCAATTCCTGCAAAATGATGGGCGACTTTGATCACGTCTTCCTGATACACCATTACGCCATACGTTTCTTCCAGTAAATCTTTCATTTTGGGATGCAGGTACTCGAAACTGTCGGGTTGATGAAAGCGCTGTATGTATTGTTTCATCATGCCCGAACTCGAAACACCCGGACGTATAATCGATGAGGCCGCTACCAGGGTGAGGTAATTGTCGCAACGTAGTTTCGTAAGCAATTGACGCATGGCGGGCGACTCAATGTAAAAACATCCGATGGTGTTTGCGGAGCGGATTTGGTTGCGGACTTTCGGATCGACTTTAAAACTTTTTACATCGTGGATGTCGATGTGGATTTTTCGGTTGCGCAATACGTGATCTACGGCGTCTTTGATGTGACCAAGTCCGCGCTGACTTAAAATATCGTATTTGTAAAAACCGATGTCCTCCGCCACGTACATGTCCCAATGCACAATCGGAAATCCTTTGGGCATCATTTGCAATGCAGTGTAGTTGAACAGTGGCTCTTCCGAAATGATAATCCCTCCTGCATGTATGCCCAGGTAATTCGGAAAATGCTCCATCATTTTTCCGTATTTGAAAATGGCTCGGGCTATGTTATCGCGTTGTTCGAGTTGATCGGGATGATCGGTGAGGTGATCGATTTCTTCTTTGGGTAAACCAAATACTTTGCCGAGTTCGCGAATGATGGAGCTGCCTTTGAAAGTGGTGTAGGTGGCAATTTGTGCAGTGTATTGTTTACCGTAACGTTTGAAAATATAATCGATAATGATGTCGCGTTCGTCCCACGAAAAATCAATATCGAAATCGGGTGGAGAACTGCGGTGCGGATTGATGAAGCGTTCAAAATAGAGATCGAGTTCAATCGGACAAACATCGGTGATGCCCATGCAATACGCTACGATGCTGTTGGCTCCCGATCCTCTTCCTACGTGATGAAATCCTCTGCTTTTGGCGTATTTGATGATGTCCCAGGTGATGAGAAAATACGCAGAGAAACCAAGTTCTTCGATGATGCGCAATTCTTTTTTCACGCGTTCGGAGGCTTCTTTGTTTTTTTTTCCGTAGCGGTATTCCAATCCCTCAGCGGCAAGTTTGTGCAATAAAGCGCGATCGTCTTCTGCGGTATTGGTGAAATGTTTTTTGTTTTTGATGCTCTGGTAATCGAGGTCAATCGTGCATTTAGCCAAGAGGTCCTGCGTGTTGGCAATGATCTCCGGAAACAGAATGAATTTTTCGCGCAGATCTTTTTCGGTCATGAAATGATCTTCTGCCCTGGCGTGCTTCTCCGCTTGCAATTTGCTGATGAGGATGTTTTGATCGATCGATCGCAATAAACGATGCAGTTGGAAATGTTCGTGACTTTGTTTGATCATTACCGAATGTCGGATAACCATTTTGTGCGCTTGTTCGCGAAAGGCCATGCGCACGAGCTTGTTGATTTGATGGTGTTGGATGCCGATGAATTCGTTTTCGCGCAGTAGCGTTGGTGCAATGCTTTCTATGGGATAAACAAAAAAACAATTTTTCAGATCAGGTGCGCGTTCGGGAAGTGCTTGTCCATCCAGCATTTTCGAGCTCAGTAAGGTGCACAGTTCGCGGTAACCTTCGTTGTTGCGCGCAATGCCCAGGTAGAGGTGACGATCATCGTCATCGCGAAATTCAATGCCCAATACCGGACGAACACCTTTCTCTTTGCAAATTTTTACAAAGTCAAACGCCGCCGATGTATTGTTGATGTCGGTGAGCACCATCTCTTTCACCCCATACCGCAAAGCCTCATCCACCAAGCCTTCTACCGATAAAGTGCCGTGTTTGAGCGAATAATAAGTGTGGGTGTTGAGAAACATTTTTTTATAAGTTATATGGGTATATGCTATATGCTATAAGCTATATGCTATAAGTTATATGGATATATGCTATAAGTTATATGCTATATGCTATATGCTATAAGTTATATGGGTATATGCTATACGTTATATGGATATATGCTATAAGTTATATGCTATAAGTTATATAGGTATATGCTATATGCGGTATGTGTTTAAATCTGTCTATTTGTTATATTATTATATGGCATATAATCATATGGCATATAGTCTCTTTTTTTGTCTTCTGTCTCTAGTCTTGTTGTCTTCAGTCTTGTTGTCTCTAGTCTTCTATTCTTCTGTCTCTTTTCATCAGCAGGACCTGCGTATGGTAAGTGCGCCGTAGCGTTTGTTGATCTTATCCATGGCTTGGTAGAGGCGGATTTTTTCTTGCGTGTCTTCGAAGAGGTTGATCTGCTGCTGACCGTGTACGAGGTGACTTACTTTCAATCCGATGAGACGCACAAGCATGCGGCGTTCGTATAATTTTTCGAACAACTCTTTGGCTTTGGCAATCAAATGATCATCGAGCGCGGTGTATGGAATCATCGCTTGTTTGGTGTGCGTATCGAAATTCGAGTAGCGTATTTTAAGTGTGAGACAAGCGCTGAGTTTTTGTTCTTTGCGTAAACTGAAAGCCAATTCTTCGCTCATGCTCACCAGTTTTCTGCGCAGGTAATCCACATCAATGGTGTCTTCTTCGAAAGTACATTCGGTAGAAATGGATTTGCGTTCGGAGTAGGGAATGACGGGAGAATCGTCGATGCCATTGGCGCGTTCCCAAATCATCACGCCGCTTTGTCCCAATGCCGATTGCATCATTTCCACGGGCATTTGCTGCAAGGTTTGCACGCGTTCAACTCCCATGGAGCGCAGTAAGCCATACGTTTTTTCGCCCACCATCGGAATTTTTTTGATGGAGAGTGGTGCCAAAAAAGGTTTCTCGCTGCCGTGATCTACTTTGCGCTGACCATTGGGTTTGGCTTCTCCCGTTGCGACTTTCGATACGGTTTTGTTTTGCGATAAACCAAAGGAAATCGGTAATCCTGTTTCGCGGATAATTTTTCGCCGCAGTTCCGATGCCAGCAAATAACTGTTGTGAAAACGTTCCATGCCGCTCAGGTCCGCATAGAATTCATCTATCGATGCTTTCTCGTACACCGGAACATTTTCTTTTACAATCTCCGTCACCATCGCCGAAAACTTGGTGTAATTCTCGTAGTCGCCACGGAGTACGATGGCGTCGGGACAAAGTTTTTTGGCCATACGTACCGGCATAGCGGAGTGTACGCCAAAACGACGCGCCTCGTAGCTGCAGGAAGATACCACGCCACGATCGCTCGTCCCGCCGATGATCAGCGGTTTCCCGATAAGTTTGGTGTTCAGCAGACATTCTACCGACACAAAAAAAGAGTCCAGGTCCATGTGAACCACATTCCTGTCCATAATGCGCGAAGTTTAAGTTCAACAAATCGCGTAACTGTTGCCCGATGAGCAAATATAAAAAGAATGACGAAATAATTGTCGATTGTTGATTAAAAAGCTGTCAATGTGTTGAAGGGGGAAAAGGGAATTAGGGAAAAGGGAATTAGGGAATTAGGGTATTAGGGAAGAGGGAATTAGGGAAATGGGAATTTGTGCACGAAGTCTAATGTCTAATGTCTTTCAGTCTATTGTCTTTAAACAGCATCCCAAGCGCGCTATACCGGAATTCGACGAAGGAGAATTCGTGCACGACCGCGGTGCCTGAGGCTCTCGAAGGCCCGCTCATTTCACCACTAAGGCACTCAGAACACTGAGGCTCACCAAGAGAATCTAAAAAGCACACGAAGAAAAAAATCATGCAGAAATTTCAAACCATGCACCTCCCTCTCCTTCGGAGAGGGCCGGGGAGAGGTCCAAGGAATTCGAATTCGAGCGAAAAACTTAAAAGGATTCACATATCCCATTCAATCACCATATCATACTTCTTACTTATTACTTCGTAAAAGGGAAAAGGGTATTAGGGAAAAGGGTATTAGGGAAATGGGAATTCGTGCACGATTCCTCGCTCTCACTCTCACTCTCGCTCTGTCTTTCTGGGGCTCTCGAAGGCACCCTATCTTACTTCTTACTTATTACTTCGTAAAAGGGAAAAGGGAATTAGGGAAATGGGAATTTGTGCACGATTCCTCGCTCTCACTCTCACTCTCGCTCTGTCTTTCTGGGGCTCTCGAAGGCACCCTATCTCACTTCTTACTTCCTACTTGCAAAAATGGCTTTTTCGCTTTAGCTGTTTTCGGAAAGAAAATCGGAACTGGTTTTTAGAGCTTCCCTGAAAGAGGTAAGCACACTAAGGCGCGAAATAAAACCAACAAAATGTGTTTTGCTGAAAACAGGAAGGTATTCTACTTCGTAGAGATCGAATTTACGAACCACCAAATCCATTTGCTCTCGAATCTCAACAGTGGCAATGGCTTCGGTCATGATTTGCGCAACGGTGATCTGATCAATTTCTTCCATGCGGGCTGCTAATTTCCGCAATTGGTGATCGGTTATCATTCCCTGAAAAATTCCATCGCGATCGAGCACGGCGAGAATTTTAATTTTGGGGTCTGACATCACTTCGAGTATACGCGTTGCTTTTTCGTCGGTGTACAATACACTCGGATTTCGTTGTACCAGGTCGGCAGTGCGCACATTGTTCAGCGAAATGAATTCATGTTTGGTAGCGTCCAAATCGCGCGTGGAAGGATTGCCTTTGAAATGAATGACTTCGCGATCGAAATAAAATTTGGTAAAAAACGAAACGGCGGTGACAATCATCAACCCGATGAACAATTCGTAACTCTGGGTGACTTCTGCCACAAGAAAAATTCCCGTAAGCGGTGCATGCATCACACCTGCCAAAACCGCACCCATTCCGAGTAATACATAATTGGTCGGATTTAATATTTGCGATTCAGGTAAAAACCGCGATGCAATCAGAAAAAAGAAAAATCCACTCAATCCTCCGGTCACAAACGAAGGCGCGAATTGTCCACCTTCTCCGCCACTGTTCACGGTAATACTAGCAGCTAGAGGTTTTAATAAAATGAGTAAAAAGAAAACGAGGTACACATTCCATGCATTATCGCCCATGGCACCAAATACACTTTCCTGCCAGATGTATTGAAAATTTCCGCCGATGACATCGGTGATACCCACATATCCTTCACCAAACAATACCGGAAAAAGAAAGATCAGTAAACCAAGGATTAA
>JBIKKU010000142.1:0-7399 GCA_044360245.1 Flavobacteriales bacterium
CTAATGAAGCACACACACTGAACAGCATTGAATTGTTTGAACTCCGTTTTTTTAAGTACGATGAAGAAATTTTTCTTAAAAAAGGCCAAACCATTTCCTTGAATTTAAATCCAAAAAGAGGATTGGACCAAACCCAACTGTTCTACCGCAATGCGATAAACAACAATGGGTGGAAGAAATAAACACCAATCAAAAATTTACGGAACAGGAGCCTATTCAACCATGTACGGATATTCCGGAGTTCGGACAATTGTGCATCAAATTAAGCGATGCCGAAACTGCTGAAGAAATAAAAGAATATGTGCTAATGGATGAACAAGGAAGAGAAATCCGACGTTGCTTTATCGATAGTGGTTACGTTGTTTTTGCAGTAGTCCCCGGAGATCATACCTATACCGTTACTTCAACCCAAGGTGGTAACAAGAATTCTATTTCAAAGTATAATTATAAAGTCAAAAATATAGCCCTTGGAATACCGAAAAACCAAAGAACCTATGTACACATCCAGGCAAAATCTAAAGGGACTTTCAAAAAAACTTCCACTAACAATAAGAATGATGCCAGTGTTCGTCAACGCATGAATGCCTATCGTGTATTGGACATGCACCCTCCGGTGCGAAATCAGAAAAAAGAAAAATCTCAACTTTCCTGGAACAACGTAACAAGCATAAAAAACACCACTCTACTCTCCAAAACCGGAATCTTTACCATTGCTCAAAGCATTCATCAACCCAATAAAATTACTTGCACACTCCAATGGACGGATTCCAATGGAAACCCTTGGAAACCCTTTTTGATGGTTGGATTGGATCTACGGTACAACTCCATTCAAAATGCTGTTAATGGTGTTTTGCATTTCGATCCAAACGGCCGCAACATGATTTTAGCTGTTGATCAGGACTATCGACTCCACGTAATCAGTGAAAACACTTTCAAACATTATGGAATAAATAAATCAGGAGTTTATTCCGTAACAGGAGAAAATTATTCCAACGAGATCCTCAACATAAGTGACTTAAGAAAACTACTGAATCATTGATCCACTGAAGACAGGAAGGAGAGGGCCTGTCGAAGTTACCTGATGTGATTGCTTCATCAGGCAGTTTGGTTGAATCCGTTCGTAACCCGAACGGATTTTACTTTATTCGACTACCTGCATCCAACAAGCGATTGCCTTTGGAATCATGCACCGCGTAATTGAACCCGGGTTGAACACAATACGATCCGTATTCACCGTGCACGTTTAGCGCAATAAATCCGACCTGAATATCTTTAATGCGGTTTTGCTGTTTTTTATACACTCTCTCAACTGCTTCGCGACAAGCTTCCTCGGGCGATAAACCCTGCCGCATCAATTCCACCACCAAATGACAACCTGCAACACGAATCACTTCTTCTCCGTGACCTGTTGCCGTTGCTGCGCCTATTTCACCATCCACATACAAACCCGCTCCAATGATCGGACTATCACCAATTCTTCCACGCATTTTATAAGCCATTCCGGATGTTGTGCACGCACCCGACAAACGTCCTTCAGCATCCAGCGCAATCATTCCAATGGTATCGTGATTTTCGATGTTGACTACAGGTTGGTATTTTTTTTCTTTCAACCAATTTTTCCATTCCTGTTCCGATTTTTCAGTAAGCAAATTCATTTTCTTGAAGCCTTGTTCAAGTGCGAATTGCAAAGCACCATCGCCGGCTAACATGACATGAGGCGTTTTTTCCATCACGGCTCTTGCCACTGAAATGGGATGCATGATGTGCTCCAAACAAGCAACGGAACCAATATTCAGTTGATGGTCCATAATACATGCATCTAAAGTCACATGCCCATCGCGATCAGGTCTCCCGCCATAACCTACGGTTTGTTCTTCCGGATCGGCCTCTACCACCTTTACACCTTGTTCTACAGCATCAAGCGAATTCCCTCCGGCAAGCAACACTTTCCATGCAGCTTCATTGGCTTGCAAACCAAATTTCCAGGTAGATAAAACAATGGGTTTATTTACCAATACTTTTTTCTTTTTCTTACGCGATGAATTTTCAGTCATTCCAAAAGAGAACAAAGGAATTGAAGCCGCGCCTAAAGCCAATTGTCGCAAAAATTTTCTTCGGGTGTCATTCATACTATTTCAGAATAATTTCATCAAAAAACAACCATGATTTTTTTCCTTCTCCTGGTTTTCCTTTAGGAATCAATCCGGCATTCACTGCATGAATTTTCACCCAGCGCACTTCCTGAGGAGTAAAACTCAGATTGACTTCACGTGGATGATTGCGAACCTTATCACCGGAAATACTTTGGATCAATTTGTATTTATGACCATCTTCCGAAACATACAATCGAATTTCTTTTGGCGCATAAATCCAGTTGTGTTCATCGTGTAAATATCCCATTCGTAATGTCCGAATAGTTTGTTTGGTGAATAGATCGATCGTTGCAACCATATCCGTTCCTGACCAAGCCAACCACTGTGCATTTACCCTTGGCAAACTTCCAAATTCGCCATCTACCAAGGTTGCACCTCCTTTTCCGGGATAATGAGGCGAAGGACCCTCAAAAAAACTAACCGCTTTTGCAGTAGAAACTCCGGTAAAAAATCTTTTCTCTACGGAAGGGAAAACCTTACCTGTGCTGTCTTCCAACCAACAACGTAAACGCATGTCGCGATTGACTTCTATTGGTTTTTTGTACTCTTGAGTAGCGGGGATAGCACTATGTTTGTCTTCAAAAATTTCTCTGATTTCAAATTTAATTTGACCAAATCCTTTCAATGCATCCAACTGCAGAAACAACTTTCCATTTTGTGCCATTGCATTGACAACAACTTTAAACATGCTTTTTGCAAAATTCACTTTAAAGCGATCTAGTAAGGCAAATTGAGTAGTAAGCCTGCGAATAAAATCCTGTTCATTACGTTGTGATTTTGGTGTCCACAACACCTCAGAAAAAGCCAACATTCTGGGCATAGCCATATATTCTACATGTTGGTACGAATACATGTATTCCGTCCACAAATTCCCTTGTGCACCTAAAACATATTTCGCCTCTTCATCATTCAGTTCAGCAGGAACAGGTTCATAGGCATACACTTTTTGCAATGTGGTAAAGC
Source organism: Flavobacteriales bacterium (assembly GCA_044360245.1). Taxonomy (GTDB): domain Bacteria; phylum Bacteroidota; class Bacteroidia; order Flavobacteriales_D; family UBA2798; genus UBA2798. The sequence goes on from JBIKKU010000142.1 coordinate 3,117, forward strand.
CTCCTATTGCCACAGGTTCATTTGAAGGGTCTCCTTGGTAATGATCGAAATAACAATGCGATCCGGGAGTCATCACCACCTGATGCTTTTGTTTCGCTGCTGCAATGCCACCTTCCGTTCCTCTCCAGCTCATCACGGCCGCATTCGGAGCTAATCCTCCTTCAAGAATTTCATCCCAACCGATTATTTTTCTTCCTCGGGAATTGACAAATTTTTCGATCCGACGAATAAAATAACTTTGCAATTCATGCTCGTCTTTTAAGCCTTCTTTTTTCATCAGACTCTGACAATGCGCGCAAGATTTCCATCGTTCTTTCGGACATTCATCGCCACCAATATGAATATAGGTTGATGGGAATAAGTCCATGACTTCCGAAAGTACTTGTTCCAAAAACACAAAGGTTTCTTCTTTCGGACAAAACACATCTTCAAATACTCCCCACTTTTTTGCAACTTCAAATGGTCCACCGGTACACGAATACTGCGGATATGCGCTCAACGCAGCCATGGCATGTCCGGGCATTTCAATCTCAGGCACTACCGTAATGTTTCTTGCAGCTGCATAAGCCACCACCTCTTTAATTTCTTCCTGAGAATAACTTCCACCATAAGTTATGGTATCAAAACGTTGTTCATTGTAATGTCCAATCATCGAACCTTTTCGCCATCCTCCTTTTCCGGTGAGTAGAGGAAATTTTTTGATCTCGATACGCCACCCCTGATCATCCGTTAAGTGCCAATGAAAGACATTCATTTTATACAAGGCCATTACATTCAGGTACCGTTTAATGGATGCAACGGAAAAAAAATGTCGGGATACATCAAGATGCATTCCTCTCCAGGAAAACCGCGGCGCATCTGTTATGACCATTCCCGGTATGTTTGCACCATTTTCGACCTTGAATTGTTGCAGTATTTGCACTAAAGTGGCAATTGCCGGTGCAACTGCCGATGGTGTGCAGGTTATGGTAATTCGATTATTTTCTGCATGCAATTCATAGGATTGTCCTTCGCCTCTTCTAACCGGAAGAATGAATATGCCCGAATGATTCTCACCTCCAATTGAAGCAAGCAACTCCGGAGAAAAATCCGTAAAATCGTTTAACATCTCTTTTGCAAGTTCTGCTGCTTTCTTTTCTTCGGCATTTGAAAACCAAATTTTGGGATTCAAAGAAAATTGAACCTTACCCGAAATCATTTCCACCTTTTGTGGCTGTGGAATTACTTTTAATCCATTGGATTTTACATCTGCAAATAAGACACAGAAAAAAATCACGAAAAATAACCGCGACATCATGGAAAAATTATTGGTGGTATTTAAGCACTAATGAAGCAGCACCAAGGATGGCAGCTTCGCTTTCTTTCAACTGGGAAGGAAGAATTTTTATTTTTCCCTTATAAATATTCAAGAGGTTTCGTTCGAAGGATTCTCGAACCGGATCAAAAATCAAATCGCCTGCTAGTGCCAATCCCCCAAATAGGAAAATTGCCTCCGGAGATGTAAACACGACACAATTGGCCAAAGCAAGTCCTAAAATTTTTCCTGTTTTTCGGAATGCTTCCAATGCTTCAGATTCACCCTCTTTTGCTTTATCAAAAATATATTTCCCGTCAATTTTACCTGCAGAATGCATTGCAGCAAAATCGTCCTCACTTTTTAATCCGGAAACCTTTAATCGCAAATACGTTTTTAAAATTCCTGTTGCCGAGCAATACGTTTCAAGACAACCTTTTCTTCCGCAGCCACATTGACGCCCTTCGACATCCACAATAACATGACCAATTTCTCCTGCAAAGCCATCATGTCCGTAAACCATTTCTCCGTTCACAACAATTCCACTTCCTAATCCGGTTCCAAGCGTGATGAATAAAAAATCTTTCATATCTCTTGCTCCACCAAAGATCATTTCCCCCATGGCAGCAGCATTGGCATCGTTTGTCAACACAGCAGGAACACCTAGCGCCTGCTGAAATAATTGAGCTAGCGGAACAACACCAAACCAGTTTAGATTTGGAGCGAATTCAACCGTGCCTTTAAAGAAATTTCCATTTGGTGCTCCTATTCCAACACCTTGCAATTTTGAAGCATCAAGACTTTGTTCCGCAATAAGGCGTTTGATGTTTTCAGAAACTGCACGAACCAATTCTTCGGGCTTCTGATTTTCGATAGTAGATACAGAGCCACGACAAAGAATACTTCCTTGCTCATCAACAAGACCGAAAACAGTATTTGTTCCCCCAATATCGACACCTGCAACGTACTTCATTAAATCGTTTTAGATAAGGAACTCCAATATAAGGATAAATCAAAAGGTGTGCAATCAATAATCGAGTCCTTGTTTCTGCAAAACGCGTCCAACTTTCCAACCAAACCACGACAGATACAAAAATCCAATTAAAGGAAGTATGTAGGAAAAACCAATTCCCATGGTATCAGCCATTAAACCTTGCATCACCGGAAAAGCAGCACCACCAAGAATCATCATGATTAATAAACTAGAACCCTGATTGGTGTACTTACCCAATCCGGCAATGGAGAGACTAAAGATACAAGGCCACATCACCGAGCAGAACAAACCTCCGCTGATAAAGAAATAAGGTGTCAGCGCATTATCTAACAACATCCCCAGCAACAGCAACAATGCAGCAAGTGCACCAAAACCAATCATCACTTTTGCAGGTCGATCGCCAATGAGGTAGGTCGCCAAAACCAAAACCAGCACAAAAGGCAGGTAGGTAAGCATTTCATCCAAAGGCGAACCTTTGATGTAATTCACAACCAACACCACTCCGAATGCAATCAATGGAACTACAGTCATCATCAATTTTCGCATGCGATCGCTTAAGTTGAAAACACTAATAGCTCCCGACCATCTACCAATCATCAAACTTCCCCAATACAAGGAAATAAAGTGAACGGTAGTTTGCTCGGCTCTTCCAAAAGTTTGACGGAAATATTCGGGAAGGTTACTTTGAATGGAAACTTCAACGCCCACATAAACAAAAATCGCAATCATACCCAACCAAATTTGCGGAAAACGGAAAGCACCAAAATCAGCTTCCATTTTTTCATCATTGGTGATGGATGGGAGATTGGAAAAACGAATCAAAACTATCATGAGAATAAATGCAAATCCCAACAATAAACTTGGCAACACAACTCCGTCAACACCTCTGAACTTAACCTTTATGGATGCATTCCCTGAGGCGGTCATTCTTTTGATTTCATTGATTTGCTGCTGATTCGAAACTACCAAAACAGGCGTACGACCACCTTCATGCTTCTCTTTCAAATGCTCTACCAAAGCATTTGTCCGTGCAGAGGAAGAATCCAAAATCATCAAACCACCATTTACCTTTCCGGCATTTTCATAAAGCAAATTGCCAATAACCAAATCAGAAGCATCGGTTAGTAAAAGACTTCCTTCTTTTTGTTGACCTGCAAATGCCAAATGAAAACTTCGCTCTTCGGTTAAATTGGTAGTTCGTGCAATGGAAGGAGCAACCTCTAAACTTTCGGCTCCGGAAGTGACAAAAACAGGATCTTTTTGTGCAATGTTTCCATAAATCGCAAACGCAAGAACCAATGGTCCGATGGTTGTACCAAAGGAATTAATCCCACCGGCTAAACTTACCCTGTGTGCACCTTTTGCAGGATCGCCCAAAGCAATGACATAGGGATTAGCCACAATTTGCTGCAAGGCGAATCCAAAAGCAACCAAAAACAAAGAAGACAACATCAAAATAAAGCTTCCGGTTTGCGCAGCAGGAACAAATCCGAATGCTCCGAGTGAGGAAATAAACAATCCGAGCATTAATCCTTTTTTATATCCAATTCGATTCAGTGGATCACCCAAAAAAATCGACCATAAAAAATAAATCAGAGATCCAACGCCATAGGCTGTATAGAAAGCTGTATCCACCAACTGACTTTGCCATTGTTTCAATTCAAAGTTGTTTTTGAATAAACCAATCAACACAGTATTGCTTGCTGCCATGTATCCCCAGAAGAAAAAAACGGAGATCAGCGTTATTAGGGCACGGTTGTTTTTCATTCACCAAAAATACAAATATCCCCTTCCCTCCAAAAAGCCCCTCTTTTACTCAAAATCCAAGCCCATAAACCATGTTCTTTTCCATATAAATAGGGGATTTCTGAATTTGGAACTGCAACCAAATCTAACCGTCATGCAAAAACTACTTGTACTATTATTTTTAATAAGCCCTTTGCTGTCTCTTGCCGCGAATCCCCCCTATCCATCTCGTGAACAAGTATTGAAAGA
>JBIKKU010000143.1:0-7374 GCA_044360245.1 Flavobacteriales bacterium
GTCAATTTGAGCGCAGATAAAGGTGTACTCGAACTTAAAGGCCGTTCAATTCCAGAAAACTCCATCGAATTTTACAAGCCTATTTTCGATTGGGTGGAAAACTACGGTAATAGTCCAAAACCTGAAACACAGGTAAACGTTGTGTTGGAATACTTCAACACTTCTTCTTCTAAATGTATTTTGGATTTTTTCAAAAAACTTGAAAACCTGAATAACGGTGGTAAAACCAAAGTTACCATCAACTGGCATTACGAAGAGGACGATGAAGATATGCTTGAAGCAGGTGAAGACTATCAGGCTATTATTTCTGTACCATTCAAAATGGTTGCTATCGAAGAGATTTAATTTTCTCCACAATATGGAATCCCATCCCCAAAAAGGATGGGATTTTTTTTGTCCAAACCTGAATGGTGTGTTTTATTGACTGAACGGTATTTCCGGATTAGTATGCAGTCATAACTTCCATGGCTTTGCCCCGTTTAAATAATCAGAAACAAGAGAACATGAAACACGGCTACTTAACAACTGATTATTCAACTTTAATATTCAATGCCATGAAAGACCGTTCTAACATTTATGTTGCCGTAGCTCTAGCCTTCGCATCAGCCACCTCCTATGCACTGATCAGCATTTTCGGCCTCAGCCTCTGATCTGTTTAATCTACCCTTCTATATAGTTACAGCCCGTGGGATTTTCCTGCGGGTTTTCTTTTTCTTACGGGGCTGTCGTTTTTTTTGGTATATTTTATTTCCCATTCCGGCCTATGAAACACGAATACTTATTAGCGCTTTTGGATGAACACCCTATGGTGATTCTTCCGGGCATAGGTGCTTTTTCAAAAAACGATTCCAAAACTTTGCCTTTTGGTTTCAATGAGTACCTCAAATTCAACGATGGAACAGTCGCTTCTTTCAACAGCAAAAAAGAAGGAATTTCTCTGGATGAAGCCGGGAAAAAATTAGAAACGTTTTGCAATGGAATGAAGTCGGTACTCGATTCGGGGTCGGAAGTCATTGTACAAGGAATCGGTAGATTGCGCAGGGATGGCGACAAAATAAATTTCACGATTGATGTAAATGCGCAGTCAAAAACCGTTGAGGAAAAAATTGCACCCATCGAACCCGAGAAAAAACCGGTAGTTCCTGAACCCCTTGTTCCTCCGGTGTCGGAGCAAAAAAATACTCCACCAATGGTGGAAGTAAAAAAAGAAATAGAGCCTGAGAAAAAAATTACTCCTCCGGTTGCGGAAATAAAAAAACCAATCGCGGAAACTCCTCCCCTGCAGAAAGAAACAAAACAGACACCTGAAAAAGAAACCGCTAAAAAAGAAAGACCATCTTTATTTGTACGTCATACACCTGATCAAAAACAAGAGATTAAAGAACAGAAAGCTGATGCAAAACTCCAGGAAGCCGGGAAGAAGAAAAAAAACAAACTGGTGCTTTGGGCTATTCTTGGCATCGTTGTGCTTGGTGGTGGTGGAGCAGGATTTTTATTTAAAGATGAAATAGCACAACTCTTCTCCGGAGAAAAACATCAGGCACAAACAGAAAAAAATTCTGCCGCCGATAGCACTGAAATTGCAAATCAAGTTACAGAGGATACTACCAACACGAATAGTCAAGCCCTAGACACTGTTGCCCAGGAAACCTCAATCGAACCGCCGGCGGAAACTGAAAATGTTAGCACTGAAGAGCCCGTTAAAACAGCAAGTACCAAAACAACACCAACCTTACCTGAAGCCAATGTGAGTTCAGGAACCTATTATGTGGTGGTTGGCTGTTATTCCAATGAAAACAATGCCTCTGCCATGATTGCCAAAACAGGAGAAAAGGGATTAAGCGGCACGAACATTGGCACCTATGGAGGTTTGATTCACGTGGCTGTGTACAGTTCTTCGGACGAATCGGATGCTGCAAAAAAAGCCATGGAGATTCGCGGTGAATTTCCGAATGCATGGATTTTTCATAAAAAATAAGTCTTGGTAATTCGCTATTTTTGCGAAAACAATTCAGCTTGAAAACACTTAAGATTGGCGGGGTTAACGAGCATTTCAATTTTCCCTTTCGGTATGGAATTGAAGCAGGACATTTTGCAGATAAGGGAATCGACTTGCAATGGCAGGACGTTAAAGGCGGCACGGGTGAAATGATTCATCTGCTGCACGAAGGTGAATTGGATTTTTGCGTGTTACTGACAGAAGGATTATTGATAGATGCCTTGCGCAATGACCGGGTTCGGCTTATTCAGTTTCATGTTAGTTCTCCCTTGCATTGGGGCATTCATGTGCACCGCGATTCAGGATTTTCAACTCCGGCAATGCTCGAAGGAAAAACCTTTGCTGTATCGCGAATGGGTTCCGGATCGCACCTGATGGCAGAAGTCATGAAAATGGAACACCATTGGAAGGAATCCCCAAAATTCAACATTGTACATTCGCTTGAAGGTGGTTTAAGCTCCCTGCGTGATAGAGAAAGTGATGTTTTCCTTTGGGAAATATTTACGACCGCGCCTTTTCTTGATCAATACCATTTAAACTGCATTGGATTTGTGCCAACCCCATGGCCAAGTTTTGCGCTTTGTGTGCGAAAAGAAATTGCAGAAGAACATGTCGATTTGGTAAAGGACTTGGCCAAAACAGCAATTGCAACTAATGTTCTGGTACGCAATTTGCCTGACCTAACAGATCGGATATCCCGTCGGTATGCTTTATCTCCTTCTGCCGTTGCCAAATGGTTGGGAGGTACAGAATGGAATACCACAATGGGAACCTCTGAAAAACAAGTTTCGGAAATACTTCATCAATTGAGCGGATTACAATTAATACAAGCCAAAGAAATTCCAACACATGCGAAATCGATTTGTGCCTTTTAACATTATCCTGTTGTTGTGTGTAGTCAATTTCGGGCATGCACAAGTGATGAAGGCAGATTCATCTTTTGTTTTACCTGAATCACTTGCAGAGAATTCAGGCATCACCGTTTTTGGAAAAAACTTTTTATTCATCAACGATAGCAGTCACCCCAACCTGGTTTTCGAAATCACCAAAAACGGAAAATGGGTAAAATCGTACACCATCGATTTGGCTGAAAACAATGATTGGGAAGAGATTACTAGGGATGATCGAGGCAACTTCTACATTGGCGATTTTGGAAACAACAACCACAAACGCACATCACTTTGCATCTACAAATTCAATTTGCGCGGATCAAAAATCGAAGCCGATCGGATCGATTTCAAATACGAGGACCAAAAAAAATTTCCGCCTCCCCCTTCCAACCGGAACTTCGATGCAGAGGCCATGATTTGGCTCAACGGAAAATTGTACCTTTTTTCAAAAAACAATCAGGACCCTTATTTAGGATACACCAAACTTTACAGCGTTTCCGATGCCCCGGGAATACACACCGCACAACTCATCGATTCTGTTTTTCTGGGAGCAGGTGGATTTCTTGAACATTCCGTTACAGGAGCAGCATACGATCCCAACCGAAAATTATTGGCATTGCTGACCTACAAACACCTTTTCATCTTTTTTGATTTCGAAGGCGAACAATTTTTCAAAGGCAAGATGATGCACTTCACCATGGGCATTGTTCATCAACGCGAAGCAATTGTATTTACCGATAACTCAGATCTTGCCATTAGTGATGAACGCAGAATCGGCATGGGCGGTAACCTCTATTACTACGGCTTAAACAGATGGCTCAGCGGCGAAACGAAATTTGACAACACCACCATCAGCGACCTGTTTGTAAAACGCGACGGCGCTGCACTTAAGCTCAGTTTCAAATCAACCAAACCGGGAAAATATTATGCAGAACTGCGCGACCCCGGTTTCTTTAAACTCAATGATGTATTGGTGAAATCCAAGGTCAACGAAGGCAAGGAAATTTTATTCGGAAACATTGATGTCCCCGTAAACGCAAGTGTATTCTGTTTGTATCTCGATAAAAAATTGATTTACATGAATGCACTTCAAAAAATTGCAAGATGATTCGTGCGGTCATTTTCGATATGGACGGATTGCTGATTGACAGTGAACCGATTTGGCGAGAAGCAGAGAAAGATGTTTTCGCTACAGTGGGCATTGAACTCAGCGACGAAATGTGTTTCAAAACAGTTGGATTGCGCATTGAGGAAGTAGTTGAATTCTGGCGCAGGCAATACCCATGGACCAACAGAAGCAATGAAGAAGTCAAAAATGACATCAATAAAAAAGTCATTGAACTCATTCTGCAAAAAGGAAATGCGTTGCCGGGTGTGGAAAAGCTAATGCAATTCTTTGCCGGAAAAAACATTCCCATGGCCATTGCATCCGGTTCATACTATGAAATCATTGCTGCGGTTGTAAAAAAATTAAACCTGCAATCCTTTTTAAAAGTTATCCATTCCGCCGAAGAAGAAACGCATGGCAAACCTCACCCGGCCGTTTTTCTTCATGCCGCAAAAAAACTAGACATACCCGTGTGGGAATGTTTGGTTTTTGAAGACTCCTTTAACGGAATCATTGCTGCCAAAGCCGCACGGATGAAAGTCGTTGCCGTGCCTGAAGATATTCACCGCGGTAAATTGCATTTTCATGCAGCTGATTTGATCCTGCACGACTTGAATGCCTTCACTGAAAAAGAATGGGAGCTCTTGCAATGAAAAAAATACTTTTCTTTTTCTTATTTCTGATAGGCATCAAAGCGCATGCACAATACTCCAGTTTTGATTTTATCCATGTTTGCGGAAATCCCGAAAAAGGGAAATTTCTCCCCATGGAACAAGACAGTTTCCGAAAAGCATTTTCCGGCAACAATCTTATTGAAGGATTTGAACATCACCTTACTTTTCAACTCGATTCTTTTTGCAATGGAGGTGTTGCTTTCGATTTGGTGTCCTGGTTGAAAAAATACCCTCTGGTTCAAATTCAATTGGGTGTGCACAGCGATTTGCGGGGAGCCTCGGCACTTAATAAAACCAATAGTGTGGCTAAATCTCAATCGTTAAAAACAGCACTGACTGAGGCGGGGATTGAAGCTTCGAGAATCATTCCGATTGGATTTGGTGAAGACCTTCCTTTGGTGCCTGAACAAAAAATTCTGCTTGTAAAAAACAAAACAGAACAAGAGCAATTGTACCGTTCCAACGAACGCATCGAAATCAAAATTCTACTCACCGATTACAAATATTGGTTCGGATTAAGTGATGCTTCCTTTTATTACGGTCAAGTACTCGACCCACGCATGTCGGCAGAATTTAACCGACAATACAATCACTTGTATATACCTTCCGATCAACCTGAACTAAAAACTGCTCCGGGCCACAATCAGTGCCTCGATACGGCTTACCGAATATTAAATGTTCTTGCACTTTTTTTGCAAATGCACCCTGAGTTGAAATTAGAAATTGGCGTGCATAGCGATCTTCAAGGAGATGAACAAAAAACTACAGCCATAACACAAATTCGCGCAAATACACTAAAAGAGAAATTGGTTGGGCGTGGAGCAAAAGCGAATCAGATCATTGCAACCGGCTATGGGAATCAGCTTCCGGTGATAAGTAAAGCCGCGCTTTCCAAATTACCTCCGGAAGAAAAAAAACAAGCTGCCTTAAAAAACCGAAGAGTGGTTTTTACCATTCACTAACTACAACCAGGGCAAACGTTTTTTTAATTCTGTTTCCTTTTCCAGCATCTGTTTTTGAAACTTTTTGAATTCAACAGAATCAGGATGAACCGGACGATGTGCTTTATCACGCATGAATCCTTCTACTTCGCGAAGTAGTTTTTTTGTATCCGCAGAAAAATAAACATCCGAAAACGCATTCCAAACGTATTGCACAGCAGATTCTGAAGGATGCACCAAATCCTTATCCATAAAACGATAATCACGCAAATCATCCAGAACCAATTCGTAGGAAGGGAAATAGGAACAATGATCAAAACGGCGAACCAATTCGTGTATAGCAATGTTGAGTGTACTTTTACTCCACTGATTTTCTACAAAACCATCGGCCAAATGGCGAACCGGAGAAATGGTAAATACCACCTTTAATTTTGGATTCAGTTGTTGCAGACGATTGAGCACAACGCTCATGTCCGATACTATTTCATTTACGCCCAATTTGCGCTTGGTAAATTCTTTCGAAGGAATTTTGTGGCAATTCACTACCGTTTTATTGTTTTCTTTTAAATCGTAAACCCAGGCAGTTCCAAAGGTGAGAAAAACAACTTGTGCTTGTTGAAGAAAATCTCGTGAACGTGCCAATTCTGTATTTACATTTTGAATCACTTGCGCTCTGTCGGTTCCGGAAAAATCTCCGTGTAAATCATACGAATAGAAAATTCCATTGCGTTCAAAAAAATCCTTGGCACGGAAAACTTTTTTTCTACACATCATGCTGAGTGTTTTACCAATTGCATCAGGATTGAACAATGTCCCTAAAGGATTGGACAAAACATGAAAACCGCCATTTTGGAGCAATCGACCAATATGCTGACTAAAACAAGAACCCAAGAGCATCACATTGTCCTTATGCGTTATTTTCCACAATGAAGGCTCAGGTTGAAAAACGGTTCTGAAAGTTTCCATTACTCATCAATTTTTTGAGGGTCGGGATATTGAAATTCAAATCCGAGTTTTGATTTCAAAAATGAAGCATCAACAATTTTGAATGTACCGTTTGATTGGGAAGAAAACTCAGGAACCTTAAGTCCTAATTTCTCTGCTTCTTCGGTGTAATATTTTCTTCGTGTTGGGTGTTCATCTGCACAGGCATTAAACGTATATCCAAATGCATTTTGACGGATGATTTCCATTAGCACTCGCACACAATCGGTTTGATGGATGAGATTTACCGGTGCATCAGGATTTTCAACATCAGATTTTCCCGCCAAAAATCTTCCGGGCATACGATCTCCACCGATAAGTCCCGAAAACCGAACAACCGTAAGTCGGTCTCCACAAACATCTCGCAGCAATTGTTCTGCATGCTTTAAAGCCTTACCACTAGAGGTATCCGGAGTAAGGTCGCAAAGCTCATCCACGCTTCCGTTGGTATCGGGATAAACAGATGTAGAAGAAACAAAAATGATTTTTGAAGACTTCACCAATTTCAGAAGCTGACTGATTTCTTTCGGATGGCGGAATTCAGGGTCACTTTTTCTACCCGGAGGAATGGCAATAATTAAAAATTCTGCGTCGAAAAATGTTGGATCACTGCATTCAACATGATGCTCATCGATGACAAGTTTAATCGTATCCACCGGAAAATTTTCGGGTTTATTTCCGGAACGATTGGAACAACGGACCTCATATCCTTTTTGCTTTAATGCTGCTGCCAAGGGTTTGGCCAACCAACCGGAACCTACAATGGAAATACGTTCAT
>JBIKKU010000221.1:0-5617 GCA_044360245.1 Flavobacteriales bacterium
CAATTCACTTACCAGCAGTCATTATTCGCGTATAGCGGGTACCGATCAGGTGAAAGAGGAATTCAATGTGCAACTGTTGAATCCTTTGAGTTCTGAACTGGATGTGATGCGTCAAACGCTTTTGTTCTCAGGACTGGAAGCTGTGGCATGGAATAAAAATCGCCAGCAACATGATTTGCGTTTTTATGAAATTGGATCGGTGTATGCCAAATACGGCGAGAAATACCATGAAGAACAACGCATGTCGATTTTGCTTACCGGTCGCCGTGAACCGGAAAACTGGAATGCTTCTTCCAATGATGCGTCGTATTATGCTTTAAAATCGGCTGTTGAATTTATTCTGGAGCGATTGGGGTTGATGTCGGCTGCGAAGTACACTGCACTCAACAGTACCTGGTTCGAGGATGGACAGCGCATTGAAATTGCTCGAAAAACGGTTGCGGAATTGGGATGGATAAAACCTGATTTACTGAAGAAAAACGATATCAAACAAACGGTGTTTTTTGCAGATATCCATTGGGATACTTTGCTTTCGTTCTTGCACATGAACAAGGTGAAGTACCGCGAAATACCTAAATTCCCTGAAGTTCGTCGCGATTTGTCCTTGTTGCTGGATAAGAAAGTAACGTTTGCGGAGATTGAACAATTGGCATTGCAATCGGAGAAAAAATTATTGCGTTCGGTAGGATTGTTTGATGTGTATGAAGGCAAGAATTTGGATGCAGGAAAAAAATCATACGCTTTGAGCTTTGTTTTACAGGATGATGAGCAAACCTTAACCGATCAGGTGATCGATCAGGTGATGGAAAACATCCGTAAATCACTGGAAGAAAAACTAGCAGCACAACTTCGTCAGTAATGAGAAAAGTCACCGGAAATAATAAGCTCTACCATTTCCTTTTTCCACACGTGGCCTTTTTTGTGCGTCGCTTTTACAAAGAGTTTCGTACAAAGGGTTTCGAGAAAATAGGGAAGGATGAAGCAGTTATTCTTGCGCCAAACCATCAGGCGGCATTCATGGATGCTTTGGTAATGTTGGACGGTGTAGGATGGAAAAATCAACTTTCCATTTTGGTGCGTGCTTCTATTTTTAAAACGAAGACTGCTGCTTATTTGTTGAATAAGATCAACCTGATGCCTGTTTTTCGTCGCGATTACGATGGAGCGGAGAATCTGGATAAGAACGACGTGATATTCGATAATTGTGTGGAATTGCTCAGCGATAAAAAGTATTTGGTGCTTTTTCCCGAAGCCACACACAATTTACAACGTCGATTGATTCCCCTGAAAAAAGGAGTTACACGAATTGCATTTGCTACCGAGGAGAAAAATCAGTTTCAACTGAATTTGAAGATTTATCCCGTCGGAATTTACTATACCAACCCCAGAAATTTTTACGAGAAAGTTTTGGTACAAGTAGGTGAACCTGTTGTAGTGCGCGAGTTCGAATCGGTCTATCAGGAGAATCCCGCAAAGGCACACACCATGGTGAAAAGCCTTTTGGAACAGCGCATTCGCGAGTTGATGATTGATATCCGCAACGAAGAATTTTACGATACTATTGAGCGTTTGCGACTGATCGACTTGAATGAAAAATCACTTGATAAAGTAGAGGAGGATTTCCGCAACTCAAAAGTGCTGATTGCAAAATCGGAACAATGGGTGAAACAACATCCCGAGGATGCTGCAGTGTTGAAAGCTGAGACCTGGGAATATTTTGATATCCTCGATCATGCAGAAGTGAAGGACCGTTACCTCGGACCACAAGCGCCCAAATTCAACCTCGTGGTGGAAGGATTGCTCCTGTTGTTGCTCTCTCCGTTTATGGTCATCGGATGGTTGCATAGCTACTTGCCTTTTTACCTTCCTTCGCGAATGGTGAAAAAGAAAATTAAGGATCCCGGATTTTACTCCTCCATCAAGGCAGCATTTTCTGCATTTATTTTTCCGGTCATGCACCTGCTTTCCTTCCTGATTTTCTGGATTGTAAGCGGTTCCTTTTTGAAATCTGTTTTGTGGGTGTTCCTTGTGCTGATTTCCACTGAAATTGCCATTTGGAGCTGGTTGAGGCTGGTAGAGATCCGTCATTTTCTGCGGGCGGAAAAATTCAAATCCTCTGCGGCCTTCGAAAAAGCAATGGGTTTGCGACAGTCGATTGTGAAAAAGTTAAGGAGTTTCCACTCCTGATTCAGGCACTCTTTTTGCTATTCTTGAGGGTATGAAAACTACCTTCCTGTTTATTGGATTTCTTTTTACCGCATTATTCGGTTTTGCACAAGATTCCATTCGTTACCATTTGTCAGATTTTTACCTTCCTATTCCTTCGTTGGATTTGAAAGTAAACTATGTTTTCGATCAGATGAGCGATGAACAACGCGTCGGACAAATGATCATGCCTGCTGCCGGAAAATTAGGAAAACCAACTGCCCATGTATTGCGCCTTGCTGCCGAAGGTAAAATTGGTGGAGCAATTTTGCTGAACGGAACCAAAACAGAATTCATTCGTTTGGGAAAATCCTTCGATAGTGCTGCCATTGCCAACAAACATTTGCCGATGATGTATTCTGCAGATGCCGAGTTGAGTTTGATCAACATGAAAATCAAGGAAACGCAAAAAGTAAAATATGCCAATAAAATCAGAAGCATTTCCGAACTGGCTACCGAAACCATTAAAATATGCGCCGAACTTACACAGATGGGGATTGGATGGAATTTCGCGCCGGTGGTTGATTTGTCTCCCAACAAAACCGTGAGCTTTCGAAGCTTTGGATTAAATAAAGACACCATCATTCAGTTTTCATCCGAATTCATTCGCATCTCGCAGGAAAAAGATATTGTGGCAACGGCAAAGCATTTTCCCGGACATGGTTATGTGGTGGGAGATACGCATAAACAACTTGTTTATATTGATGGCGAAATGAAAGAAGTCGAAGTGTATCGTCCGCTCATTAAGCAAGGCGTCATTTCGGTAATGGTCGGACATATTGCCGTGAAAAACAATCCGAAATACAATACCAATGATTTGCCTTCTACCGTAAGCAGAAATATTGTAACGGGATTGCTGCGCGAAGAAATGGGATTCAAGGGAATTGTCGTTACCGATGCAATGGGAATGGGCGGTGTGAAATCGGTTCCCAATTGCGACTTAAAAGCCGTTCGTGCAGGATGTGATGTTATTTTGATGCCTGTAGATGAAGACAAAGCCTACAATGAAATTCTTGCTGAAGTAAAAAAAGATGAGGCCCTGAAACAACAAGTGTATGAATCGGTGAAACGCATTATCCGATTGAAGATTTGTCTTGGATTAATCCGCTGATATGAAAGTATTGTTGTTCAGTTTGCTTGTTAGCCATGCGCCTGTAAAAAAAGATTCGGTTATTCTTCCTTCTTCACCTGCCGAGGAAGTAAAGGCGGTAATTGTGCTATTGTTTCAGTCCATGGAAAAGGGCGATAGTACCACGCTGGGATCGTTGTTCCATGCCTCGGCGCGCTTGCAGACCATCAGTAACCGACGCGGAGAGGTTTTTTTGTCGGATGAATCAATTACAAGCTTCAAGCAAATCGTTGCCACGCCACATCCGGAGCCGTATTTGGAAAAAGTGATTTCATGGAAAATTGATGTGGAAGATGAATTGGCTGCGGTTTGGACACCTTACGAATTTTATGTCGGGAAAAAATTTTCGCATTGTGGCGTTAACGCTTTTCAATTGATGAAAACAGCACAAGGATGGAAAATCATTCAGATCACCGATACACGTAAAAATGAATGCGGATTGTCGGCAGGACAAATGGGCAAAATCGAAGAACGTAAATCGCCTGCCGAACGTGAAATCAGATTGCTGCTGGACCAATGGCATTTCGCTGCTGCCAAAGGAGATGAAGATTTTTTCTTCGGATTGATGGATGAAGATTTCATTTACCTCGGTACCGACAAAACAGAACGTTGGGATAAAAAAACGTTTTGGGGTTTTGCGAAAAAATATTTTGAACGCGAAGGTGGAGCATGGAATTTTAAAGCAGTTTCTCGTCAGCTTTATTTTACCGACGATTTGCAATATGCCTGGTTTGAAGAAAACCTCGACACCTGGATGGGTGTTTGCAGAGGAAGTGGTGTGCTTCAATTCAAGCGCGAACACGGCTGGAAATTGAAGCACTATAATTTATCGGTGACCATCGACAATGATAAAATCAATCAGTTCATCGCCATTGATCCGAATTGATTTATTTTCCTCCTACACGATCCATTTCTTCATTGGCACCACGGTCACGCTCCTGGTAGTTGGATTTGGAATTTCCAAACTTGTAATTGAACGTAAACATAAAGCTGCGCGAATCGTTGTAAGCCGACATATTGATGTCCATGTTCAGGTAATTCACGGAACCTCTGAATTTACTTCCCCAGAAAATATCGTTTACCGATAACTTGATGCTGCCTTTGTCTTTCAGGATTTTTTTCTGAAGACCGAAGCTCACATTCGACATAGGTTTCATGATGAAAATTCCATACACCTGTTTGCTCATGTAAAATGCACTGAGTTCAGCACTCCATCCTTTATTGAAGGTGAACATGTTCATAGAATTCACCATGTACGAAACCATTCCTTTATCGAAGTTGCTTTCTGAAATTGTTCCTTGATAACGGTTGTAAAATCCAACCAAATAGGTCATCATCATCCAGCGTTTTCCAAGTGGAACAGGCAATACCGTAGATAGGGTGTAATTTTGCAATCGCGCAACGTTTTCATTCATCACATAAGTTTGTCGCGTGGAATCAATTTGATAAGTAACCTGGGTAATCACTCCTTCGGTATTGGAGTAGTTGAAGGAAGTGGTAAGGAACCCAAGGTAGGTATGCGAGAATTCAAGTGCGTTGGTGTATTGTGGTTTTAAGGTGGTATTACCGCGTTGGAACGTATAAGGATCTAAATAATAAATGAAGGGATTCAAGGATTGGTAATCCGGACGATCAATGCGTCGGGAATATGCCATGGCAAATTCGTGTTTTTCATTCGGAATAAACCGGAATACCGCGAATGGAAAAAAGTTGGTGTAGTTGCGGTTGAATACCGAGTCGATGGTGATTTGTTCTCCTTTTGCAATCGTGTTTTCCGCGCGAACCCCAACTTGGGTAGTCCATTTTTTTGAAAGCTCAATCAACGCATTGGCATAAGCAGCATTGATGTTTTCGGTGTAAACAAAATGATTGGTGCGCGAAGAATCAAGCGATTCAATGCCGGATGTTGTGGTGAAATATTGTGCGTCGTTATCGGTTTTTACGTAACTCGATTTCCCGCCGAATTCAAGTTTGAGTTTTTTGCTGATAGGATGCACGTAATCAATTTTTCCTGAATAAATATCAATGATGGAAGGCAAGTAACCGCGCAACAATTCTTGTGGACCAACGCCAAATCCATCCGGATCGTAAAAGGTGGTATTGTATTGCTGATTGCTTTTGTTATCGAAACGACCGTAATCCAAATTCACCATTAAATCTTTTCCGGTAGTGTCGATTACCCAATGGTAATTGAGGTTCATGGTCATGTTGTTCCAATGTCCTTTATCGCTTTTGTCGGTAGTGGAAGTAGACAATACTTCATTGGTGTTGTTGGTGATGATG
>JBIKKU010000146.1:0-7278 GCA_044360245.1 Flavobacteriales bacterium
AACTGTAAATGCTTTGCCATCCATAGATGCAGGTACGGCAACACCGTTCTGTATGGGCGACAGTACACAGCTGAATGCCTTGGGAGGAGTGAGTTATGTTTGGGACACCAATCCCGATTTAAGTTCAACTTCCGTTGGAAATCCTTACGCATCACCTGTATCGGACAGTTGGTTTTATGTAACAGGTACCGATGCCAATGGGTGTTCCAATAGCGATTCCGTTTTAGTTCAGGTAAACCCATTGCCTGCGCAACCTACTATAACCTTTGTACAGAGCAATCATACCATTGTTACCAACAACACCTCCGGAAATACTTGGTATTTCAATGGTTCCGTGATTAGCGGACAAAGCGGACAAGTTATTACAGCAGGTTCCAACGGTGATTATTGGGTAATTTTCACCGACGGCAACGGATGTTCTTCCGTAAGTTCAGATACGGTTACAGTTCAAGACATCGGCATTGAAGAAGAAAATGTATTCAGTGGATTTCAGCTAGCTCCTAATCCTGCCTCCTCTGTGGTTTTCCTTGATTTTTCGATAAAACAGCCGGCTCTTGTTGAGCTTAGTCTAATCAATGCTATTGGTCAGGTTGTGCTTTCTTCGCAATCCCAAGTGTCCGGCCAAGTCCATCAATCACTGAATATCAATGAAATTCCTGCGGGAGTTTACCTTGTAAGGGTTCAAGCAGGAAATCAGGTATTGACCCGTAGACTTGTGGTGCGTGGATGATTATTTTTTGCTAGTTTTAAACCATGCAAGCTATCAGAAGTTTATTCAGGATTCTTGAATACCTCTCCATCGGAGGAATTGTGATTATGTCCATTTTGTTTTTTACCGGACATCTGGATTTTATTTCCAATCTCAAACTTTTTCTCTCGGCTGTAAGTTTGCTCATTACCATTTTTATTTTTCTCAATTGCACCGACGACTACAAAACGCCATTTGAAAAAGTGTATCGATTCATTGGTTGGTTGGTTTTGCTAGGTGGCATTGCGATGATCATGATGTTTTACGAATCCATCAAACCCGAAGGTATTTGGCCATGGTTGAATACTTTGATTGTTTTGGGATTGTTTGCGGCACAACTTTCCGAAATCAATGAGCTGAAGCGTTCGAGTGATGTTTTGCGCCTCATTAATTTTGTAGTGGCATTGTCGGCTTTCGTTTTGTTGGTTATGACCATCCACGGAAATCCGGTTTCTTTTATGCTTTTGTTTATTCTGATCGGATTGAATCTGCTGACCATTCTCAGCACTGTGCTTACAGGTAAATTGAAGTAATCAAGGCTTCTTCCAAACCCAACCTTCTATCATTGCTTCTTTAAGCAAATTCATTGCTGTGCTAGCATCTTCTTTGTTGACATAACCACCAACGGCAGCGTAATGGAATCCATTTCCGTTATCGATGACTTCACAAGTATATCCTTTGGCTTTCATGGATTGTGTTTTGCGAACCGCATTGTCTGCATTTTTAAAACTACCCACAATCACAAAATAAGTTCCATCTGTTTGTGTTGCAGGAAGGATTTTTTTGTCGGGAATTTTTGCCGTTGAAACTTTAGGTTTTTCGACTTTTTCTATGGGTTTTGCTTTTTCTATCGGTTTGGTTTTTTCTGCCGGAGGTGTTGTCGCAGGTGGTATATTTACAGGGTTCTCAAGCAAAGGAACCCGGGTGTTGCTTTTAGGGAAGATATCGGTGAAGCTGTAGAACATATCCGAAATCATCGGACCAATGGCCAGATAATCCTCCAATTGATTTCCGCGAATTGCAGCAGGAGCTTCTTTATCGGAATACACCATGATGCTGCCTGAATAACATGCAACCCAAATGCGGTTGTGTTTTTGATCGTAGGTAATACCTATCGGACTCTTTCCTGTTTCTATGGTTTCTTTTACCTGAAAACTTTTTAAATCGACTTTGGTCATTTGGGCAGCACTGTAATTCACGATATACAAAAAGCGGTCTTCATTGCCGATAACCATACTTCTTGGCGTTCCTCCAACTTTCAGTTTGGTGATTTTTTTCGTGTGCAGGTTGATTCGTGCAAGATTTCCTTCGTGATTGAGCGTGACGTACAAAAAAGAATCCTTAGTATCGATGCATACATGACGCGGTGCTCTTCCCACTTCTACAAAATGTTCTGAACTCAGGTTTTCCAAATCAATGCGTCGAATGGAAGTGCCTCCCATTACAGCGATATAGGCGTATTTGCTTTTGCTGTCGACGGCCAATCCGCGCGGAAATCGGCCGGTATAAAAACGTTTGATTTCTTTTTCTTTTTCCAAATCAATAAGTGTTACATCGCCACTGCTCCAATTCGATACCAACAGGTATTTCTGATTGGGCGATACAGCAAGGTATTTGGGAACGCTTCCTGCGGGTATCACACTTTCAATCTGCAGGTTTTGGGTATTGATTTTATAGATGTAAGAGATGTCGTATTGTTTACCGCAACAGGTATCACATCCCGGATTTTCAAATCCTTCGCCTTCCATGCAGTAATTGCTTACATAAGCATATTTTCCATCGGGAGAAAAGGCGCATTCTACGGGCGCTCCACGATGGTAACCTTCTTTGTCGGAAAGTCCGTATTCCTGAAGTTTTACCCGATCGGAAATGGTTTTTCGCAAACGAAAATTTTCATCGTAAACACTGATGGTGTGGTTGTACATCATGTTTTGCACAAAAAACAATCCGTTCCCGCTGTACACCACCGATTTGGGAGATAGTCCACCACGCAGCGTTTTCACCTTAACCAAGGTAGTATCGCTTGCTTTTGTGGCAATGCTTGAGGCAATAAGCGCTATGAGTAAGAACAGGTTTTTCACCGTAGACAAATTTACATGGTTTTGGTGAATACTATCCTTTGGGGGTTTCGCCATAAAACGCCATTTTTACGGTATGAAAAAACAAGTATGTCTTTCGGTTTTATTCTTTTTCTCCTTGCTGTTTCCTTTTGGAGTATTTGCAGACGAGGGGATGTGGATTCCTTCCTTGCTCAAAAAAATCAATGAGCAGGAACTCAAAGCACGTGGTTTGAAAATTCCCGTAGAGCAAATTTGGTCGACCGGCAAACCCAGCATTAAAGACGCAATCGTCCACTTTGGCGGAGGTTGTACTGCCGAAGTTGTATCGTACGAAGGTTTAATCATTACCAACCACCATTGTGGTTTTTCCCAGATTCAATCGCATTCTACCTTGGAACACGATTATCTGAAAAATGGTTTCTGGGCCATGAAACGTTCAGAAGAATTGCCCAATCCGGGATTGACAGCGAGTTTCATTGTGGACATGCGCGATGTGACCGATGAATTGTTGCATGGCGCTACCGACAATGAAGGTAGAATCATTCAGAAAAATTTTGATGCCAATGCTGCCGCCCTAAAAGCAAAAGCCACAAACGGAACACATTACGAAGCAGTCATTAAGCCATTTAATTATGGAAACAGTTTTTTTCTGATTCTTACAGAAACCTTTACCGACGTGCGTTTGGTTGGTGCTCCCGCTTCTGCCATCGGTAAATTTGGTGGTGATACCGACAACTGGATGTGGCCGCGACATACAGGAGATTTCAGTATGTTCAGGATTTATGCAGGACCCGACAATAAACCTGCTGGCTATTCGCCAAACAATGTTCCTTATCGTCCGAAATATGCCATACCCATTTCCATGAGTGGAGTGCAAGAAGGCGATTTTACAATGGTGTTTGGTTTTCCGGGAACAACGCAACAGTATCTTCCAAGCGCTGCAGTAGATCATTTAGTTAACCGTTCCAATCCCGCGCGAATCAAAATGCGTGAAACAGCCTTGAACATTATTGATGCAGACATGCGTTCATCCGATTTGTTGCGCATTAAATATGCTGCCAAACAAGCGCGAATTTCTAATGCCTATAAAAAGTGGATTGGAGAATTGAACGGATTAAAAAGATTAAATGCCATTCAGAAAAAACAAGCATTGGAAGAAGAATACGTGCAGAGAGCTTTGCGTATGGTAAATCCCGATCGCAATTATGCAGCCCTTCCCGCAAAGTTCAAAGACATCTATTCCAAATTAGCGCCCTATGGATTGGCAGCCGATTATTATGCCGAGTTTACAGGCTCCGGTCCGGAGTTTCTTCGGTTCGCACTAGGATATGAAAACACCATTGAAAACGCGAAAGAACTTGAAAAAAAGGATACGCTCAAACAAATCGGAAATGCTCATTTGGCAAGGGTTCCCGGATATTTTAAAGATTACAATTCAGCAACGGACCGCAAATTGTTTTTAGCTATGTTTCCGCTTTATTTGGAAGGTACGCCTTCCGAATTATTGCCTGATGGCATTGCAGAGTTGAAAAAGAAATACAAGAACAATTGGGAATTGTTGGCTGATGAAATTTTTGGAAAATCGGTTTTCACCGATGAAGCGAAATTATCTGCACTGCTTAAAAATTTCTCTTCTTCTGCCGCCAAAAAAATGAAATCAGACCCTGCCTATGTTCTTGCAAAGATGCTGGCTGATGGATTTCGAAAGAATGTTCGTCCGCAATACAGTCAGTATTTCGGTGAAGCCCAAATGTACATGACGGATTTTGTAGATGGATTGATGCAATTGTTTCCCGATAAAAAATACTGGTTCGATGCCAATAGCACTTTACGTCTCGCATATGGTGTGGTAGAAGGCTCTGCTCCCCGCGATGGTATGCGTTATGAGCATTATACCACCATCGATGGAATGATGGAAAAATACAAACCCGGCGACGAAGAATTTGATTTGCCACAGCGCGTATTGGAATTGTACCGAACCAAAGATTATGGTCCGTACACCTATGGTAATGAATTACGTGTTTGTTTTACGGCAAGCAATCAAACCACCGGAGGAAATTCAGGTAGTCCGGTTTTAGATGCGAGAGGTTACCTGATTGGGGTCAATTTCGATCGCAGTTGGGAAAGCACCATGAGTGATGTGATGTACGATCCGGAGCGTTGCAGAAACATTATTCTTGACATCCGTTACGTGCTTTTTGTGATTGATAAAGTTGCCGGTGCATCGCATTTGCTGAAGGAAATGGAACTCATGACGCCTGAAAAAATTCAGGAAGCAGAAAACGAAAAGAAAAAAGCGCAAGTCCTTTCGCTGACCGAAGAAATCCGCAGCAATCCTGATAATTCCGGACTGCTGATGCGTCGTGCTGCCGTTTACAGTGATTTGAAAATGTTTACCGAAGCAGAAGCTGATTTGAAATCCGCCATCGCATTGCAACCCAAACAAGCGGATGCGATCATTTTATTGGGTTCATGTTACATGGATCAATACAAGTTTACGGAAGCCATTAAGGAGTTTGATAAAGCTATTGTCATTGATAAAACCAAAGCCGAAGCCCTTTTACAAAAAGGAATTTGCCTGAGTGAATTGCGAAAATTTGAAGATGCAATCAAAACCTTCAATCAGTACATCGGTCTGAACCGACTCGACCACAGAGGGTATTACAACCGCGGACTTTGTTACTACCAAACCGGAAAACCTGCTTTAGGTTGTGAAGATTTATTGATGGCTGAGAAGTTAGGGGGAAGGAAGAGCGACTGGTTGCGTAAGGAACTTTGCGATTGATGGTCAGGAGCTTTCCTGCTTTCATCGCTTGCTTAACACCCTTTGACACTTTTTAACATTATACGGGTACGGTTTTTGTATTTTTAGTTATTCAAACTCAGGGTTATGAAAAAACTTTTCCTATTTCTATCCTTTATTGTTACCGTGGTGAATGCCAATGCCGCAACACGAACCTCCGTGGCTGCCGGTGCTGCACTCAATCCATTTGTTTGGGATTGCAATTGCATTCCGCTTCCAGGTGATGATGTGGTAATCAACCACGCCATTACCCTCAATACTGATTTTGGATACAGTTCCGGTTCCATTACTGTAAATGCCTCTGGTTCACTTACAGGAGATGTGGCCAACCGCATCATTGCTGTAGGCGGTGGATTTTTTGTCAACCACGGAACCGTAAACGTTGGTTACATCTACCACAGTGCGGGTACGTTTACCAACCATGGTACGATGACAGCCCCGAACGCATTTGGAACGGATGCTTCTGCAAATACAGTGAATCACGGTACTTTAACCATTCCCGATTCATTGTACATCAACACCAATGCAACACTAACCAACAATGGAACCTTAACGGTAAACATCGTTGCCATGGCGGGGAATCTAACCAATACGGGGAATTTCAACGGTACAGGCATTTGGACAACAGGTACCATTCAGCACAACAGCGGATCATTTGTATGTGATGATATTTACAATGGTGGAACGGTAAATACCGGTGCTCCTATGCACATCACCAACGATTTTTGGAATACCGAAAACGTCGATATCAACCACGATTTGGTGATTGATCATTCGTTCTACAATGGCGATACTACAGGTGGAGGAGCAACATTTAATAACGACGGAATAGTTTCCGTTGGTGCGGATTGGTCCAATTCCAAAACTGTTTCCGGATCAGGACGTTTTTGTATTTCAGGAATTTCTTCCAACAGCGGTAGCATCACCGGAACGCTTGATATCTGTGATCAATCCGGTGGAGGTGGAATCGATCTCAACAGCGGAACCATCGCCGGAACGGTAACGACATGTGCCATCAATTGCAATGTTGATGTGGCAGAAGAAGAAAGTTCAAATGCCATTACGGTTTATCCAAATCCTTTCAATGAAATGATTGAAATCCGTGCAGAGAAAGTTTTGAATTATGATTTGGTTGTAGTGAATGCAATTGGTCAGACCGTAGTGAGCATGCAATACCAAGCTTCTACCATTCGTTTGGATGGAAGTAAACTTCCTTCGGGGATGTATTTCTACAAATTATCCAGTGGAAATAAATTGGTTTCCTCGGGTAGAATGGTAAAAAGATAAAATGTTTTAAAGGCCTCTTCGGAGGCCTTTTTTATTGCTTTAGGGCAATTTCCGCGAATGGATTATTCTTTACTTTTGACGCTATGAAAGCAGAAATAAAATGTCCTTCCTGTGCCCGCTGGGTGAGCAATGAAGGTACACATTGTCCACATTGTGGTTCTGTTCTCGATCGCAACGTATTGCTCAAAGAAGAAAGAGCAAAACGGGCTATTCCGGAAACGCCTAAAAAGAAATCACGCATTGAATTGTTTTTGGACCGCACGGAAAATTCAGATAAGCCATTCGTTATTCTTTTCCGTAAAGTGGTCG
The DNA here is from genome assembly GCA_044360245.1 of Flavobacteriales bacterium. Taxonomy (GTDB): domain Bacteria; phylum Bacteroidota; class Bacteroidia; order Flavobacteriales_D; family UBA2798; genus UBA2798. The sequence goes on from JBIKKU010000146.1 coordinate 7,208, forward strand.
CCTTTTTCTGGGCGATTTTCATGGCGATTCTTGCCTTTATTGTTTGGCTGGTGACTCTTGCTGCGGGATGA
>JBIKKU010000147.1:0-7269 GCA_044360245.1 Flavobacteriales bacterium
AAATGCTGCGGTATTCGCTTTACACCACCGAAGATGGCACTACCATGTTGGAAGATGAAATTGCACAGATCAAAAAATACATTCACCTGATGCAATTGAAAAATGAAAGGCCATTGAATGTCAGTTTGGAAGTCAAGGGCAAAGTACACGGAAAAAAAATCTTACCCATGATTTTGTTGCCTCTCATTGAAAATTGCTTTAAACACTCGGATGTAGAGGTTTCAGAAAGAGGGTTTATCCAAGTTGAAATGGAGATTGATCAAAACATTCGCTTTTTTTCACGCAACAGCATTCGTCCTATTTCTGTAGGAAGTTCAATAGCATCCACCAAAACGGGTTTGGAAAATTTACGCAAGCGACTCGAGATCGTCCATCCCAAGGCGACTTTGAAAACCACGGAAAACAATGGCGTATTTGAATTGGAATTGATTTTTAATGCATTGTAACCATGAACAAATTGCGCATAGTTGCTGTTGATGATGAATTGCTTGCACTACAGCTGATTGAAAATTTTCTGAAGCGAATTCCTGAAGTGGAATTGATTGCCACTTTTCGAAATCCTTTGCTGGCATTGGCACAAATCGAATCACTGCGTCCCGATGTTTTGTTGCTGGATATTGAAATGCCCGAAATGAAAGGTGTAGATGTGGTGCGACAAATCCCGAAAGAAACGGCAGTTATTTTCTCCACAGCTTATTCAGAATATGCTGCCCTGGCCTTCGAGTTAGAGGCTGTCGATTATCTCCTAAAACCCTTTGCATTTGAGCGTTTTGAAAGGTCTATCCAAAAGGTATTAGAATATTTGGAATGGAAAGGAAATCAAAATATTGAGGCCGCCCAGGGTTTTGAAGAAGAAAATAAATTTCTGGTGATACGCGCCGATCACAAAAATGTAAGAATTCCGGTTCAAGAAATTCAAGTGCTCGAAGCCTACGGAGAATACATTAAAGTGCATTGCAAACATAGCAGGTACGTCACTCTGGAGCGCATGAAAAACATGGAAGAATTGCTCGATGGGAAATTGTTTTTCCGCGTGCACCGATCCTTTATCATTCGCCTCGATGAAGTTCGGGGAATGGAAGGATATCAGTTGAACCTTAGCAATGGCATGCAGATTCCCGTAAGCAGAGAGAAGAAAGAAGAAGTGGCAAAACTTCTTTTTGGATGATTAAACTTCTTTTTCTGAAAAGACAATGCCGTGTTGCTCCAATTCGGCCAAAACAGGTTCGTAAATGGAACGTTGCACAGGCAAGAGCACTCCGGTTTCTTTTATTTTTCCGGTTAAAATCATTTTCGTGCAAATGGCAACAGGTAAGCCAACCGTATCGCTCATGGCGGTATAAGTAGTGTCGCGACCCTTATACACCATCGAAGCATGAATGGTTTTTGTCTGACCTTGAAGCTCATAAACAAAGCGGTGGAACATCGCAATCATGTCTTTATCGCCCTCTTCCAAAACCCATTTTTCTTCCAGTTTCTTTTGGAGAATTTGAGCGGGACTGGCGTCTTTGTTCAATCCAATCGGCGTATTGTCGAACAGACCCAACCATTGCAACATGGCGAATTCAGTGCTGTTGGGAAGAATGTTCAGGTAATCGCAGAGTTTTTCTTCAACCGATTTACTTGAATGAAAATCAAGAAAGGCATTGAGGTAAGTTCTCCAGGTCATTGTCGCACTGCCTTCCATGATGTAGGAATCGTCGGTACAACCGAGTTGGACAAAACAATTCCATGCACTGCAAAAGTTGGCTTTACGCAAAGTTCCACGCAACATCGTTGGAATATGTTCCAGTCCGTATACACTCCGGTAGCCTAGAGAATCGCGGTTGGCGTATCCTTCAAACGATCCGTATCCTTCGATGCCGATGTGTTCAATGCGACGAAACAATTGGTGGTAAGGAATGTATTTCAAAGAACCATTGCGAATAAAACGAGCTGCACCACCTTGTCCGGCAAGTACCACATTTCGCGGATTCCATGTGAATTTGTAACCCCACGGATTGTTATCGCTTTCGGGCGCAATCAATCCGCCGCAATACGATTCGAACGAAACAACTTTTCCACCCTTGGCATGAATTTCATCGATGATTTTCATTCCCGACAAATGATCGATTCCCGGGTCGACACCGATTTCATTCAGAATTAGAATACCCGCTGCTTTGGCAGATGCATCCAATTCGCGCATGGCAGGAGAGATGTAAGATGGCGTAACGACGTTTTTTTTGAGGGCAATGCAATCTTTGGCGACTTCAATATGGTGAATAGCAGGTAACATGGAAATGACAAAATCTGAAGCAGCAATTTCTTTTTTGCGTTCCTCTGCATTCAAGGCATCAAAACGAAAAGCACTTCCATTGGGATGTCCGTTTATTTTTTGTGCGGCGAGAGATTCATCCATATCGCCAACACGAATCTTCCATTGAAATTCCGTGCTGTGCTGAAGTAAATATTCAATCATGGTCGAAGCGGAACGACCGGCTCCAATGACAAGTATGGTTTTCATGGCACAAAAGTAAGAAAAAGCACGTGCAGGGTAGGGAAGATGCTGAGGGAATTGGTCTATCTTCGCACCATGGAATTAGGAAAATACAATGTGCTGAGCATGGTGAAGGAAGAACCTGCCGGGTTATTCCTCGAGGATGAACAAGGACAAATGGCCATTTTGTTTAAACGCGAATGGGACCAAGTCTTTGAAGTGGGTAAGAAACTCAGGGTTTTTGTGTACAACGATGCCGAAAATCCCTTCATCGCCACACTCGAAAAACCCAACCTGTTGTTGCATCAATTCGGATTTTTAAAAGTAGTGGAAGAAGGCGAAAACGGTGCGTTTCTGGATTGGGGTATTGCCAAAGATTTATTCGTTCCTTTTGCCGAACAACAAATGAAAATGCTTAAGGGGAAATCGTATTTGGTTTACCTCTACCTCGACAAAGTGAGCAATCGTCTTGTTGCCTCTGCAAAAGTCAACAAGTTTCTTGATAAAGAGCAGCCTCAATTGCAACTGCAGCAGGAAGTGGATTTGCTCATTGCCACCGAAACCGATTTGGGATACAACGTCATCATCAACGAACGCTACAAGGGCCTGGTTTACCGCAATGAAGTATTCAAACCTTTGCGCATGGGCGATCGTATGAAAGGATTTGTGAAACTAATTCGCGAGGACGGAAAAATTGATGTTTCCCTGCAAAAAACCGGACATGGTCGCATCGACCTTCAGGAAAGCCGCATCCTCTCTAAGCTGCGCGAAAGCGATGGATTTTTACCCTTCAACGATAATTCCGATCCGGATGATATTTACCGTGAATTTGAAATGAGCAAAAAGACCTTCAAACGCACGATTTCCGGCCTTTACAAACAAAGGCTGATAACCATCACGGAGGAGGGCATCAGCCTTGGAAATGATCAGCAAACTATTTAAGTAGTGCCGGACTATTTTTTTGCTTTACACGAATTGTGCTGAAACCACATTCAGGTTTTCGTCGAGCACATATTTTTTAGGAGCTCCTGTGGGAATTTCAACCTGAAGAATTTGTTCAGGAGTAAGCTTTTCCAAATGCATGATAAGCGCACGTAAACTGTTTCCGTGTGCGGTAATGATGATGTTTTTACCTGCTTTTAATTGGGGAGCAATTTCCGCTTCGAAATACGGAATTACACGGTCGGCAGTGTCTTTGAGACTTTCACCGTTAGGTGGTGAAACATCGTAAGAACGACGCCAGATGTGGACTTGATCTTCACCATATTTTGCAGCTGTTTCAGCCTTGTTTGCACCTTGTAAATCGCCATAATGACGCTCATTCAATGCTTGATGTTTGGTTGTAGGAATATTGCTCTGACCAATTTCACCAAGGATGATGGATAGTGTTCTTTGTGCGCGTTTCAGATCGGAAGTATAGGCCAAATCAAAAACTTCAGCTTTGAGTTTTTCGCCGGCGTTTTTCGCTTCAGCTTCACCTTTGTCGGTGATGTCCACGTCCACCCATCCGGTAAAACGGTTTTCAAGATTCCATGCAGATTGTCCGTGACGAACGATAACCAGTGTGCTCATGTTTATTTTTTTTGATGCGCGAAATTAATGGAAATTAAGCGCGATGAGAGATCATTTTTTGGACTGCGCCAGTTTTTTGGTGAATTGATACAACAAGCGAACTCCAACAGCAGATGCACCTTTGTGATGGTGATCTTTGGCGTCTTTTAGAAATGCAGGACCGGCAATATCGATATGCAACCATGGATAATCGGTAAAGCGTTGCAGGAATTTTCCGGCAGTCATGGATCCTCCAACCGGACCACCCATGTTGCGGATATCGGCAATGTCGCTCTTGATCAGTTCATCGTATTCTTTCCAGAAAGGCATTTCAGCCAATCGCTCGTAAGTTTCTTCTCCGGTTTCGATGAGGGTTTTGCGGTGTTTGGTGTCGGTTCCCATCAAGGCACTTCCATAATGTCCGGTAATGGCAGCAGCGGCTCCGGTAAGTGTGGCGAGATCGATAACCAATTCGGGTTTGTATTTTTTTGCGAAGGCTAAAGCATCAGCAAGAATCAAACGACCTTCTGCATCGGTGTTTTGGACTTCCACGGTAGTGCCGTCGTGCATGGTAATGACATCATCCACAACCAATGCATTCGAAGAAATTTTATTGTCGGTTGCAGGCACCAAAGCAATCACATGAACCGGTAATTTGTTTTTGGCAATGGCCACCATAGCACCCAACACAGCAGCACCTCCTGCCATATCGCATTTCATAGTAAGCATGCTGCCGCTGATTTTTAAAGAATACCCACCCGTGTCGAATACCACGCCTTTTCCCACAAATACCAAGGGTTGTTTGTTGACCGCTTTAGCAGGTTTGTATTCCATGATGGTAAAGGTTGGTGGATCAATGGAGCCTTTGTTCACTCCAAGCAATCCGCCCATATTGAGCGCTTCGATTTGGTTTTTCGAAAGCACTTCAACTTTAAATCCGGATGCTTTTCCTGCTTTTTGCATTTCTTTGGAAAACTGCACCGCCGTAAGGAAATTGACAGGCTCATTCACCAAGTCTTTGGTCAGGTTTACCGCATCGTACAAGGCAGCAAATTCGGTGATGTCGGCATCGGTGAATTTACCTTTTTCGATCTGAATTTTTTTGAGGGAATAGGCTTCCGATTTTTTGGACTTGTATTTCAAAAACTGGTAATTGCCCAATTCCAATCCTTCCAGAAAAGCAAAAATTTCTTCTCGCTTGAACAAGTCGTTAAGTCCAAGAATAGCGATATCACTGTATTTCTGACCATTCAACAATTTTCCGTTACGCGCTCCAAAGGCACGAATGGTTTCGTGATAGTAAGAGGTTTCGGTTTCTTTGTTGACGTATATCGCAACATTGATTTTGCGCTTGCCTTCGTGAAACTGGATAAAATCCATTTTTCCGGCTTTGATCTTTTCATGCAAAACGCTTTTATAGGGAGCAAGAAATTTATGTTGATCCACATGTGCATTTTTCTCCACGAGCACCAATACATCATCACCGGCGGCAATGGTTCTTTTCAGAAAGGAAACAGCTATAGGCATAGGTCAGGTTTTTGTTAAAAATAGGATTCAGAAGTATTGTAGCCAAATCTTTGGATGTAAACCTTTTGGAAGAGGCCGAATGTTCTTTTTGAGTGGTTAAACAAGCAATGAAATCAATTGTTTTCGGGAAATTCTTTTTCCAGTTCCAATTCTTTTTTAATGGCTTTTCCGAGAAAAGTGCTTGAAACGATGGAGAGTACACAATAGGCAAGAAAATAATACATGCCTGCAAGGGTTGAAACTTCCGTGTCGATTTTATCGGTATTGCCTGGTTTCATGTTGTAAAACGACAAATACGCAAGAAAACAACCTACCACAAAAACATCTGCCATGCTCCATTTTCCGATGTAGGAAACAAAGGCGTAGAGTTTGGAATGGTGACGGTATTTTTTGTTTAATAGCTGAAATGTGGTTAAGCTCAATTTTGCAAGTGGCAGCAACACCGAAAATGAAAGAATGGCAATTCCTACCACATAATTTCCGCTGTGGAATAACATGTATATCAAATCCGCAATCGATTTGCTTTGGTAATAATAATACATGCGTCCGGTGAATTCGCGACTGAGATCAATCTCGTAATCAATCAGTGGAATTGTTCCTTTGATGGGAATGGTAAGGTTTTCGCTAAATGCACCCATTTCCATCATGGGAAGCATGACACCCACAATCAAACAACTCAATGAAATAACAACTAAAGTAATGGCACGAAATCGGGCTTCATGCAAATCGCCTTTAAAACCCATGGTTCCAACCCATAAAAAAAGAAGAGCGAACAAGGCGAGAATAACACTCAAATTTCTTTCCTGCGTTAATGCTTCCGAAGCCAGCATCAAATGTTCATCTGCTTCAATCCTCTTTTCACGCGACTCATTGGCACCAAGAATCCACTCCTTGGCATTCAGCAAACGGTCTTCGAAATTAAGTTGATCCACATACGATTTCATTTCCGTTTTGAAAATGTGACCTTGTCGCAACTGCATAAAAATGACAGCACCGCTCACAATGAGGTACACCATCAACAACAATCGAAAAATCCGAATGCGGTTTTTGTAAATTTTACTCATTTGGTAAAGACGGTTTTTTCAACCGAAATTCCATTGGAAGTTTGAAGAGAAATGATGTAAACGCCCGAATTTTCAGGCTTCCATACTATGGCTTGTCCCGCTGAAAAACGTTGGAGGAGACGACCATTCAAGTCGAAAATTTCCAACACATTAGTAGGATCATACACCGATAATTCAATGTGCAGTTGATCTCCAGATTGGAAAATGCGCGTAAGTTCAGAACCGGCTTGCATATTATCTACACCTACATTCAAACAACTCGCATAATGGTAATAGGTAACACTGTTGTTTCCTGAATTTGGTACACCCAGTGAATCGGTAGATTGCGCAAAATAGATGTCGGCAGGACTGCTTAATCCGCTTGCATTCATGTTTACCGGTGCAGAAGAAAAGTCGTTGGGAAATTTAGAAATTCGGTTTGGCGACCAGGAGCTGACAAAAAATTCGCCCTGACAATTCATGCCAATACCGTCGCAGTTTCCAAGCGTTGTGGCATACAAGGTAGATGTTGTAGAATCGGCGAGGTTTACAGCCATGATGGGTGCATTGCTTCCCCAATTGACAAACACCAAACGTTGGTTCACATTGTCGTAAATGATACCATTTGGTGATTTTGTTAATCCGCTCACAAATACATTGAATTGTCCGGTA
>JBIKKU010000148.1:0-7261 GCA_044360245.1 Flavobacteriales bacterium
CCTGAAGCAAGAATAACACCGCCGTTTAAGCCTAAGTTGGTGGTAGTTCCGTTAAAAGATCCTGCCTGATTGGTTAAGGTATTTCCGGAAGCCCCGTTAAAGGTGACATTGGAAACTGTTACTCCACCACCCACTAGCACGTTTTGCACCAATTGGGTTGGCGTCAAGGTGGTATTGTTCACTACCAATTGCGCAGAAGCATTTAAAAAAACGGAAAGGCCGGCAAAGGCCATGACGAACTTTTTCATATCGTTTGGTTACAATTCTCAGACTAGAAAGGTCTGCATTTAGTTGCATAGACCGTAAGCGTGTTTAAAATATCACAAAAAAGCCCTTAAGGGTTTATCCATAAGGGCTTTTTTGTATTGGTAGGAGGAAGATTATTTACGCAGAATGGTTACATGTCCATTTTTCGTAGAAGGCTCTGAATCCCAACATTTTCTCTTGTAGGTAACAATGTAGAAGTAAACACTTTCATCGGCTATTTTGCCATCGATTTTTCCGTCCCAATGGGGTTGACCTGCTGTCGATTCAAACACCTTTTTACCCCAGCGGTTGTAGATTTCAACATGGTATTCATCAAGTGTTTCTAAAGGATCAACACCGGGCAGGTTCGAATAGAAAATGATGAATTCATCGTTTACGCCATCTCCATTCGGACTAAATACATTTGGAACCATTACGTTTCCTTGAACCACAGCGCCATCTACCTGTATGGTCTGCGTAATGGTTTGCGTTCGGTTACACAATTGATCGTAGGCTTGAACCGTAAGCGTATAGGTTCCCGGCGTAGTGTAGACGTAATTGATAGCGGTATCATCTTCAAAAGTAATTCCATTACCAAGGTCCCAGTGCAGCGAATCTGCTCCTGCTCCTGTAAACTGGATGGCCAGGAATACAGAGTCGGCGCAGGGTTGCGGTGGTGTGCTTGAAATGGAAGCATTGAACACTTTTGGTGCATAAATGATGACAGACAAGAAAGAAGTATCTGCAATGTTACAAGTGGAAGAGTCGATAGCTACATACATGATGTTGTAGGTTCCGGTGTCGACAAAAGTGAAACTAGGATCTTCTAAAGTGGAGGTAGAACCTGCTGCATCATCAAAATCCCAGAAGTGATTTGGTGCTGTGGTGCTGCTGTTGAAATTTACCAGATAAGGCGGATCACAAGCAATAACGTTTGGCGATGAACTTGCATTGGCAGTGAGAATGGTGTTGTTGTAAACTACAGTATCCACAAAGGTTTCCGTACGGTTACAGGTTAGATCGAATGCAGTGAGTGTTACGATGTAAGTTCCGTTGACGTTATAAGTATGCGAAACTGCAGTATCGTTGTATTCGATATTACCATCTCCGTAATTCCAAATGAGTGAATCTGCTCCACTACCTGTGAATTCTAAATTGATATTGAGTGGACCACCAACGCATGGGTCGAATGGACCGATATCAAATACGGCATCAAATGTTTCGGATTGTAAAATTTGCACGGTGAGCATGGCTGTGTCAGCAATGTTACAAGAGCTTGAATCGATGGCGATGTACATGACATTGTATGTCCCCGTGTCGGTGAAGGTGAATGTCGGGTCTTCCAGTGTTGATGTGCTGTTATTGATGTCGTCAAAAAACCAAAGGTGATTCGGAGCTGAAGATGCATTGAACGTGACATTGTAAGGTGGATCACATGCTATGATATTGGGCGAAGCATTGGCATTGGCGTTAACTGCGGTGGCAAAATACACTACGGTATCACTGAAGGTTTCTGTTCGGTTACAGGTAAGGTCAAATGCGGTTAAGGTCATGATATACGTTCCGTTGGTGGTATATTCATGTACTACGGCAGTGTCGTTGTAAATGATTGTACCGTCACCAAAATTCCAGATGAGCGAATCCGCACCGCTACCGGTGAATTCGAGGTTTACGGTTAAGGTGTCGCCAATACATGGATCAAACGGATCAACATTAAATACTGCGTCGAAAGTTTCGGATTGAAGAATGTCAACCGATAACATAACGGTGTCTGCAATGTTGCAAGTACTGGAATCGATAGCCACGTAGGTAATATCGAAATGTCCGGTATCGGTGAAAGTGTAGGTAGGGTTAGCCTGTGTGGATGTTCCGGTTCCATCGCCAAAATTCCAGAGATGGTTTACGGCATCGGTTGATCCGGTAAAGGTGACATTAAACGGTGGGTCGCAGGCAATGATGTTTGGTGCAGCATTCGCTGTTGCGGTTATACCCGTGAAGTCCATGTTGAGTTTGATGGATCCTAAATTACAGTTGGATGAACCATTGTTAGGACCGGCAACGCCGGGTGTTGTCGGGAAGGTGTTTCCTCCTCCGCAGGCAGCACAAACAGCCTGATAGATGGTTCCGCGTTTATCGAATCGTGAAGTTCCTCCATCCACGTGCTCTGCAGCAGATCCTCCAAAAAAGGTTCCGTACAATTGCGAAGTAGCATTGCGTTCCAATACGAAGAAATAAAAATCACTTCCATCGGTGCTTGCATCATAGGCATTGGGTGTGGTAGGTAAACCGTTGGTTGAACCTTCATTGTTGGTTGAACCGCCCCATCCCGATACATAAACATTTTCGCAATCGTCCACCAAAAACGCTGTGATTGAAATATCAATACCTGAACTTGATCCACTTCCAAATTTTGTAGAATAGGATGTGGTGGTGAGTGCAGGATTTAATTTGTGGATGAATTGCGCACCGTTTGCATTGCTGAATGCAGCGCTGGCAACAGGATAATTTCCTTGGGTTTGACCGGCAATGTATACGTCGTTGTCGGCATCGAGCTCTACGGCGTAAACCTGATCGTAGTCGTTGGTTCCGATATAGGTACTTGCCTGATTTGCTCCATTGCTGGCGTTGAGACGTACAAGAAATCCATCACTCGATCCGCCGTTACTTGCAGTATGAATGGTTCCTGCGGTGGTTGGGAAGTTGTTACTCACGGTTCCTCCGCCAATGTATACCGATCCGTTTCCTGCCACTTTAATGGAGTAGGCAGCATCATTGCTTGTTCCTCCTAAATAGGTTCCCCAGAGCAATGTGCTTAAAGTGGAATTCAGTTTAAATGCACAACCATCTTGGGTTCCGTTGAGGGTTTGATCCATTGAACCCGGTGTGGTGGGGAAGTTGTTTGAATTGGTTGAAGATGCTACATATACATTTCCTGACCCATCCAAAATTATTTCACCACGCATCTGATCGGCGTAATTGTAATTGAGTGTTGCTGCGGTATTTGCACCATCATTGGAAGTTCCTCCAACAAATGTGGATGCTAATAGTGCAGAACCGGTTGGGTTGAATTTGGTGACAACAATGTCAACACCCGCGGTATAGGCAATTCCGTTCATGGATACATTCGAACCTCCATTAAAAGATGCATCGTAACAACCGGGAGTTGTTGGGTATCCGGAGGATGAAGTACTTCCCATGATGTGAAGATTGTCTGCAGCATCAACAATCAAACTATGCGGGGCTTCACTGTTTGAACCACCAACATAAGTAGAAAACAGACGGGTAGTTCCTGCGGCGTTGAATTTGGTTATGCCCATGTCGGTGTCGCCTCCGCCAAAAGAAGTATCGAATGCACCTGCTGTGGTAGGATATCCCGATGCAAATACAACTCCACCTGAGTACATGTTGCCGCCATTATCGTATGTAGCGGTGAATCCCCAGTTATCAGCGGTTGACCCGGTGAAGGTGGAGAAAATCAGTGTTGGGTCGATAATGAGTTCTTGCGTTGCATCGTATCCGTTAGGAAAAGCAAAACTGAGTATGCCGTTGTTAAGAACGTATTCGCACTTTACGATTTTTTTTACGCCGCCAATCATTTGGTAGGCTTCCGGAATGTATTCCATTGCTTCTCCGGCATGCGTGTCAAAAAACAATTTGCCATCGCGCAATTCCGGGGTGATTCCGGTGTAGTTCCAGCGAATGACCGAAGGATTGGCACCCGGAGCGATGATGTAGTCGTATTTGAAATAACCGTTTTTGCTGCCAAGATTCAAATTGATTCCCGGATACAAATCATGATAGGTTAAATCGTAATACAAGCCGACATGTGAAGCCCATTTAGAAGGATCGTTGCCGAGGTAATAGTTATGGTATTCGGAATCTTTATGTCCTGTTGTTGCACTTACATTGGGCGAGGAACCAATAAACTGAAGTTTAAATACATGGTTGCGTATTCCCGAATAAGGCTGATCGGTTTTTTTTCCATGGTGCATCTTGTGCAGTCGCTCTAAATCCTCTTGGTTTTGAAAATGGAAGGTAAATCCATCTTTTTCCAGCCACACACTTCCGCCACCAATATTGGCCTTAAATAAGGCTTTCGTGTCCCACTGACCCTGATTGTGGATAAAAGTGAACCCATGTTCATGTGCCTGAATTTCAGAGCTCCATAACATTCCGGCTCCCAGTAAAATCGCCCACCATTTTTTCATGTTAAATCGGTTTTGGTTACAAACTTACACAGGTGACGAAACCCCTGAAAGATGTGTTGCATCTTGGTTTTGCCCTGAAAATCAGATAGGGAAACTGAGGGGGCAGACCTCTATTTCTAATGGTTTCAAGAAGGTGAAGTCGGAGCATCCATGCAACGAGAAACAGATGCAATTCGGATTGTAAAAGGATATATCCAAACGAAATGCGCAGTAGCAGCTTATTCTTTCCGTTCATCAAAATCCGAGCCTCCAAGTCGTTAATATGGTATATTTGCAGGCAAATTCTAATCCATGAGCAACATCAATTCTTACATCGAAAGCAATAAAGACCGATTCATCAATGAACTGCTCGATTTGTTGCGTATTCCTTCCGTGAGTGCCGACCCGAAATTCAAAGCAGATGTGATCCGCACGGCTGAAACCATTAAAGCAAGTCTTATTGCTGCAGGTGCCGACAAAGTTGAGTTATGTCCTACCAAAGGAAATCCGATTGTATACGGAGAAAAAATCATAGATCCTGCTCTGCCAACGGTGTTGGTTTATGGTCACTACGATGTGCAACCTGCCGATCCTTACGAATTATGGGATTCACCTCCATTTGAACCGGTAGTGAAAGATGGAAAAATTTATGCCCGCGGTGCATGCGATGATAAAGGACAAATGTACATGCACGTCAAGGCATTCGAAACCATGATGCAAACCAACAACATGAAATGCAACGTGAAATTCATGCTTGAAGGAGAAGAAGAAGTTGGTTCAGATAACCTCGGCCCTTTCGTGAAAGAAAATAAAGAACGTTTGAAAGCAGACGTGATTTTGATTTCCGACACCGCCATGATTGCCAACGATATTCCATCGATCGATACGGGCTTGCGTGGATTGAGTTATCTCGAAGTTGAGGTAACCGGTCCGAACCGCGATTTGCATTCCGGTGTTTACGGTGGCGCTGTTGCCAATCCGATCAATATTCTGGCGAAAATGATTGCTTCCATGCACGATGAAAACAATCACATTACCATTCCCGGATTCTACGACATGGTGCAGGAACTCTCTGCTGATGAACGCGCTGAAATGGCGAAAGCACCGTTTAATCTCGATGCTTATAAGAAAGATTTAAATATTGGTGATGTGCATGGTGAGAAAGGATATAGCACCATTGAACGTACCGGTATTCGTCCTACACTCGACGTAAACGGAATTTGGGGTGGTTATATTGGTGAAGGAGCAAAAACGGTTTTACCGTCAAAAGCATTTGCAAAAATTTCCATGCGATTGGTTCCTAATCAAGACTCTCACACCATTACCGAATTGTTTAAAAAGCATTTTGAATCCATTGCACCTGCAAGTGTAAAAGTAGAAGTTCGTCCGCACCATGGTGGTGAGCCGGTGGTTATCTCTACCGATTCTCCTGCTTTCCGTGCAGCCTCACAAGCCATGGAAGATGCTTTCGGTAAACGTCCCGTTCCTACCCGTGGCGGTGGTTCCATTCCGATTGTGGCTTTGTTTAAGAAAGAACTCGGATTGGATTCTGTGCTGTTCGGATTTGGATTGGATTCCGATGCGATTCACTCACCTAACGAACATTATGGTGTTTTCAATTATTTAAAAGGCATTGAAACCATTCCTTTATTCCACAAATATTTTGCTGAATTCCATAAAAAATAAAATGTTGCGCTTGCAACAAATAAGGCTGCTATCGTTCCTGATGGCAGCCTTGTTTCTTTTTGCATCCTGCCGATTTGAAGAAGTGGAGTTTAAAAAGGTAGAATACGTAAACGTGAACAACGTCAACAAAAAACGTATTCAGATCAAACTCGGTATGAATTTGTACAATCCCAATGCCTTCAAAATAAAAGTCGTTGATGCCGATCTCGATTTATTTATTGGTGGAGCAGAGGCGGGAAAAGCAGATTTGATGAATAAAATCATCCTCCGAAAAAAAAGAGAACAAACTGCCGATATTTTAATTGAAGCCGATTACGATAAAGTGTTTAAAGCAGTTGCGCAAAGTGGACTGCAACTTTTGTTTACCAAAAAAATTCAGGTAAAAGTGAAAGGCTGGATCAAAGGCAGGGTGTTTGTTTTCGGGAAAAAAGTAGATGTCGAAATCAAAGAAACGGTCGATATCGATCAGTTGAAACTCAATTAACCATGGCCAATCGTCTCGCTCAGGAGTCTTCACCTTATTTGCAACAACATGCCGAAAATCCGGTAGACTGGTTTCCATGGGGCGATGAAGCCTTTGCAAAAGCCAAAGCAGAAGACAAAATGTTATTGGTGAGCATTGGGTATTCTTCGTGTCACTGGTGTCATGTCATGGAGCACGAATCATTTTCCAATGATGAAGTTGCTGAAGTAATGAACCGTTATTTCGTATGCATCAAAGTCGATCGTGAAGAACGAACGGATCTGGATCAGATTTATATGAATGCCGTGCAGTTGATGAGCGGTCAGGGCGGATGGCCTTTGAATTGCTTTATCCTTCCGGATGGTCGTCCGGTTTACGGAGGTACTTATTTTCCTCCCGATGCATGGATGCGCGTGATGCACCATCTCAATGCCATTTGGAAGGATGAGCGTGAGAAGGTTTTGGATTATGCTGAAAAACTGACCGAAGGAGTGCGATTGAGTGATTTGCTTCCGAAAGTAAAACACGATGGTGCATTTGCCATTTCGGATCTGAATAAAATGTTGTCGCGTTGGAAAAATCGTTTCGATAATATCGAAGGTGGACCAAACCGTGCGCCAAAATTTCCCTTACCAAACAATTATCTGTTTTTGCAACGTTATGGAGTAATGCAAAACGA
>JBIKKU010000149.1:0-7254 GCA_044360245.1 Flavobacteriales bacterium
TTCAGGCGTTGATTTATTGCATGTTTCACACAACTATGCGCCGGGAACTTATGTTGTAACGCTCACAAAATATAATTTTTCCATTGGTTGTAGTGCAACGGTATCCAACACCATTGAAGTTGTTCCGGGAACTTGTATCGCTGACTTCATCAATGTAACACCACCGGATGTCATCGACACCCTTTACCTTGCCAATAACAGTACTTATTCACCTACCATGACTTTTACATGGGATTTTGGAGATGGAACTATTCTAACCGGACCAAACCCGTATCACATTTATGGTTCTTCCGGCACCTATAATGTTTGTTTAACCATTAGTGATGCCAGCGGATGTTTGGATACTTATTGTATGGTTTTTACAATCAGTCTAATGTCCGGAAATGGCGAGCGTTCAGGTTTTCCTGTAATTTTCCTTCCCTTGGTTTATGGTTCCGCGCTTGGTGTTGAAGATGACAGTCAAAAAGTTGATTTCTCTGTTTATCCAAATCCTGCAAAAGATAATTTGATGATCAGTTTTGGTACCAATTTCCCTGAGCAAGCAGATGTTCAAATCTATGATTTATCAGGGCGAGTAATTAAAACGTTCTCTGTTCATCATATCGCAGGCTCAGGAGTAATTAATTTGGAAGGTGTTGCTGCCGGAACTTATTCGATTAGCATTACCGATAAAGTTAGTGGAAGTACTTCCAGCGTATTATTTGTTAAGGAATAACAAGAAAAGGTCTTCATAGTCTCAGTTTCTTTTCTTGTGAAAAGCAGCCCTGTAAAGGGCTGCTTGTATTTCGGATAAATAGTTTTTATGGGCAATATGTTCATGCAGTTTCTAAGTTCAAATACCATTGGTAAAATTCACTTGCGAAATGACAGTTTGATTCCGTAAAGACGGCACAACATTTTTGAGAAGCATGAAATTCTCGGGAAATGTTATTTTGTTGTTGAGCGGAAACAGATTGCAGCAAGTACAAAATGTGAAGGCGCCAAAAGATGATGTTTTGGATACGCTTCAAGTGAAAAACTAAATTTCGAAAATGACTTCATGTTCCGGGACACGAAATCGTTTTCCGTACACGCCTTCTGGAACTCTTTTTCCGCAAGTGATCACCATGTTTATTTCGGCACGATAGGGAAGGTGTAGAAGTTTTTTTACGCGACGTGAATCGAAACCTTCAACCGGACAAGTATCGTGTCCTTCTGCTGTCATCGAGAGCATAAATGTTTGTGCCGCAAGAGCAGCGCTTTTATGTACTACAATGCGCATATCGGTTCCATTCACCTGACGAACCATTGGTCGACGAAGTGCAACCAGATTGACGAATATTTTTTTCAGTGTTCCCCTGATGCCAAAAATATCGTTGTTGTAAAGCAATGGCATAAGTTTACTGAAATATTTCAGTGTACTCATGCCTTTATGGCTTTCGCGATTGGCATAATTGTTTAATACAAAATCATAATTGCTTTTTGCGCGACGTTTCCATAAATCAGGTCGTGCCACAACAACAACCATTTCCTTAGCCGTTGAAGTGGTGTTTTGATCCATGCAGAAATGCGAAAGCAATTTCAATTTTTCGGGATCGCTGATGCGGTAAAATTCCCATAGTTGCATATTGCTGGAACTAGGCGCCAATACGGCTCTTTTCAAACTCCTTGTAACCGATTCCGGGTCGTAATCTTCCTGGTTGAATTTCCTAACTGCACGACGGGTGTTTACAATATCATCGAATATTTGGGCGGAATTGTTCATAGCGGGTATTTTATACAAAACTAAACGCTTTGAAACAATAGACGATTTATCGACACGAATATTTTAACCTACCAAAAATTCAAATAATTGTTGATTGTTGTTCAAATACTCGTAGGAAAATCCGGTTTTATCCATCGCCTCTGTAATTCTTTTCTCTTGTCCGGCAAGTGGCACTTCAATTCCAATCACTGCCGGTCCTTTTTCTCGGTTGTTTTTTTTGGAATACTCAAACCAGGTAATATCGTCATCGGGTCCCAAAACATGGCTAAGGAATTCTCTGAGTGCGCCTGATCTTTGCGGGAAGTTCACCAAAAAATAATGTTTTAAACCTTCGAAGAGCAGCGAGCGTTCTTTCATTTCCTCCATGCGGGTAATGTCGTTATTGCTTCCGGATAAAACACACACTACTTTTTTGCCCTTGATTTTTTCTTTAACAGCATCCAAGGCAGAAACACTTAATGCTCCTGCGGGTTCCAAAACAATTGCTTCTTCGTTATATAATTTTAAAATGGTAGAACAAATTTTTCCTTCGGGAACCAGAACCACTTCTTCAAATTGGTTTTTGCAAATCTCAAAATTCAAATCGCCCACACGTTTTACGGACGCCCCATCCACAAAGGTGTCTACTTTTTCAAGCGTGACGGGGTGTCCGGCCTGAAGTGCGGCAGTCATGGAAGGAGCACCTGTTGGTTCTACGCCAATGATTTTCGTTGTCGCATTTTTGTTTTGTAAGGCTGTTACAATTCCGGATGCTAGTCCGCCGCCACCAATGGGAACAATCAAAAAGTCCGGGTTTTCCAGCTCTTCCAGTATTTCGATGCCTATGCTGGATTGTCCTTCGATGATGTCTTTGTCATCGAAAGGTGGAACAAAAACACTTTGGTGTTCTTCACAAAATAACTTTGATTCCTGATAACATTCGTCAAAGGTATTTCCGTGTAAATGGATATTTACCCATTCCCTTCCGTGAAAATTTACCTGCGCAATTTTTTGTTGCGGAGTTGTTCTTGGCATAAAGATATGTGCATGAATTCCCAATCTCCTGCAGGTAAAGGCCACACCTTGTGCATGATTTCCCGCTGAGGCACAAACAACACCTTTCTTGCGTTCTTCCATGCTCAATTTGCTGATTTTGTTGAATGCTCCGCGGATTTTATAGGAACGTGTGTTTTGTAAATCTTCTCTTTTCAAATAGATTTCAGCTTCGTAACGTTCGCTTAGCAATTCGTTTTTTTCGAGCGGAGTGCGTTTAACTACTTCATGTAGTTTTTTAAGCAAATTGAATTCAGGTGTGACCAAAGTTTCCATGGTTTGTTGATTATGCGGTTACCGGTTTTTTCGCTGGACGCAAGGAACGAACCGTGGCTCCTGCTCGCCATAATTCCGATTCACGTATTTCTTTCAATTCTTCATTTAGTTTTTCGCGGTAATCGGATTTGCTGTTGGCTTCGATGACAATACGTGCTTCATTACCGGAAGCAACCGAATCATAAAGCTCTTCAAATACAGGTTCAACTGCAGCGCGAAATTTGTGCCTCCAATCCAATGCACCTCTTTGTGCAGTTGTTGAAGTGTTGGCAAACATCCAGTCCATTCCGTTTTCTGCAACAAGTGGCATCAGACTTTCAGTTAATTCTTCTACCGTTTCATTAAAGGCTTCGCTAGGTGTATGTCCTTTTTTGCGCAAGATGTTGTATTGTGCTTCAAACAATCCGGCTATGGCTCCCATCAATGATCCACGTTCACCCGTGAGGTCGCTGTAAACTTCTTTTTTGAAATCGGTTTCAAACAGGTATCCCGAGCCAACACCAATACCCATGGCCAATGCTTTTTCTTTGGCTTTTCCACTGGCATTCTGAAACACAGCATAACTCGAATTCAATCCTTTTCCTTCAAGGAACAATCGACGTAAACTCCTTCCTGAACCTTTTGGAGCGACTAAGAATACATCCACATCTTTCGGTGGAACAATTCCTGTTTGTTCATGAAAAGTGACCCCAAATCCGTGAGAGAAATACAATGATTTTCCTTTGCCGAGAAACTTGGAAACCGTTGGCCAAAGTTCGATCTGACCGGCATCCGAAAGCAAGTAGCAGATGATGGTACCGCGTTCCAAAGCATCTTCAATCGGAAAAAGATTTATGCCTTCTTCCCATCCATCGTTTAAAGCATTTTGCCAGGAAGCCGAGTTTTTACGTTGACCAACAATCACATTAAAACCATTGTCGCGCAGATTTTGCGATTGACCCGGACCTTGCACACCGTAACCGATTACGGCGATGGTTTCGCCCTTTAAAGTATCGAGTGCTTTTTCCATTGGAAATTCTTCGCGTGTAACGACTTCTTCCATTACGCCGCCAAAATTGAGTTGTGCCATTTTTTTACTTTTTAAATTGAGTTATGCTGTTTTCTTTTTCATGATAAAATCTTCAGGCAAGTAATCCGATAAGTCCTTCATGCCTTTATGAATCGCAAGTTTTCCGGATCGAACAAATTCCTGAATTTCGAATGCTTCAAGGGCTTTGTACAACGCATGGATATCCACTGGTTTTCCACTTTTTTCCAGTACGATATACAAGCCGTCTACTTTACCGATATGCGCACCGTGGGATCTGGATAGTCCTATTATTTTTTCCATTTCATCCGAATTGCGCAGACGAACTTTGTACATCGCCAGTTCGGTGGAAACAATGTTTTCGTCCTCTTGTAAAAAGGCCGCCAGCACTTCAATGATTTTGCTAATCTGTGCAACCAGACGTTCTGCCGTTTCGCGCGCGGTATGTACCTCAATGGTAAATCTCGAGATGCCTTGGTATTCCGTTTCGGAAACACTCAGGCTTTCCACATTGACATGACGACGTATGAATATTGTTGCCAATCGACCTAGTAATCCGATTTTATTTTCGGTGAATGCTGAAATCGTAAATTTTTCCTTTTCCATGTTATTGTAATCTTATTTCGTGAACCGATCCTCCACCGGGAACCATCGGGAATACATTGTCTTCTTTTTCAACGGTAATGTTTAGCAAGTATGGACCATCAAAAGCAAACATGCGTTCTAAAGCTGTTTTTAATTGTTCACGTTGTTCCACGTTTTCTCCTGCAATTCCAAAACCTTTGGCAATCGTTACAAAATCAGGATTTTGCAATTCGGTGAAAGAGTATCTGCTTTCAAAAAACAATTCCTGCCATTGACGAACCATTCCCAAAAAATGATTGTTAAGGATGATGATTTTTACAGGCAATTTGTTTTGTTGAATTGTTCCTAATTCTTGCAGCGTCATTTGAAAACAACCATCGCCAATGAAGGCAACAACGGTTCGGTTTGTTTTCCCCATTTGTGCACCCATTGCCGCAGGAAGTGCAAAGCCCATGGTTCCTAATCCCCCACTGGAAATGAAACTTTTGTTTTCAGCAAATTGATAGTATCGCGCGGTCATCATTTGGTGTTGACCAACATCCGCAACAACAAGCGCCTTTCCTTGAGTCATTTCAGAAACCTGATGGATGACTTCGCCCATTTTAAGTTGTCCGGTAGTGGGATACACTTGATTGGAAATCACTTTTTCAAATTCTTCCCGGTAAAGGTTTTTAAAGGCTTGGTTCCATTCACCGCGTTTTTTTTCGTGGAGCAAGGGTAGCAATTGTTCTAAAGCATCTTTTGCATCACCACGAAGGGCAACGGTTGTCGGCATGTTTTTATTTAATTCAGATGCATCAATATCGACGTGAACAATTTTTGCCTGTTTCGCAAACGTGCGTAAATCACCGGTTACACGATCATCAAAACGCATACCTACTGCAAGAATAACATCGGCTTCATTCGTCATGATGTTTGCCGCGTAATGACCGTGCATGCCTAACATTCCTGCATAATTCGGATGTGCTGCCGGAAAAGCAGATAGTCCGTGTAGCGTGCATCCAACAGGCATATCAGTTTTTTCTACCAATTGCATCAATGCATTTTCAGCACCTGAAATAGTTACGCCATGTCCTGCAAAAACATAAGGACGTTCTGCAGCATTCAGTATTTCCGCTGCACGTTCCAAATCAACTTTCATCAAGGTGTTTTTCGGTTGATAGGAAAATATTCTGGTGCATTTTTCGTAGGTAAATGCTTGTGTCATTTTTTCGAATTGGGCACTTTTTGTGATGTCAACCAATACGGGGCCGGGTCTTCCGGAAGTCGCGATGTAGAATGCCTTGGCCATGACTTCCGGAATTTCATCTGCAGAGGTGATTTGGTAATTCCATTTGGTGATGGGAAGGGTCATAGAAATTAAATCAGCTTCCTGAAACGCATCAGTTCCAAGGAGTGATTTCGCAACTTGTCCAACCAAACACACCATAGGAACCGAATCCATCATGGCATCAGTTATAGCCGTGATTAAGTTTGTAGCACCCGGACCGGATGTCACCAAACAAACTCCGGGTTTTCCGCAAGCTCTCGCATATCCTTCTGCGGCATGTCCTGCGCCTTGTTCATGTCTTACCAAAACGTGGTTCAATTGGTTTCGGTAATCGTATAAGGCATCATATACCGGCATGATAGCACCGCCGGGATAACCGAATAACACTTCTACTTTTTCTTCAAGCAAGCATTGTATTACAGCTTCTGCTCCACTTAATAATTTTTTAGCCTGTTGTGTTGTTCTATTTTTTTCCAAAAGTGTTTCCATCTTACAAATCGGTTAGGCAACCTTCACTTGCGTCTCCTACTAGTTTTGCGTATTTCGCTAGCACTCCGCGTAGGTTTTGTTCGGGTTGGAGTTTTACATTTCGTTTCCGTTCTTCCCAGATTTCATTTGGTACATCGACGTTGATGGTGTTGTTCACAGCATCAATGGTGATCAGGTCATTGTCTTCCACCAATGCGATCGGTCCATTTTGTGCAGCTTCCGGACAAACATGCCCCACCACAAATCCATGCGATCCACCGGAAAATCTGCCATCGGTGATCAGTGCAACTTTATCACCTAAACCTGAGCCTATCAATGCCGAGGTAGGTTTAAGCATTTCAGGCATTCCCGGTCCGCCTTTGGGTCCGACATAACGTATCACAATCACACTTCCTGCTTTTATTTTCTTTTCGGTAAGTGCTTGGAGCATTTCTTTTTCAGAATTATAAACTTGCGCGGGACCCGAAAATTTTTCTCCTTCTTTTCCTGTGATTTTTGCTACCGCTCCTTTTGGCGCAAGATTTCCGTAAAGTACCCGGATATGTCCGCTTGGTTTTACAGGTTGATGAACCGGACGCAACAAATCCTGTTCATCACCTAAGGCTTTCACATGTTCTAAATTTTCACGAAGTGTTTTTCCTGTAACGGTCATCACCTCGCCATCCAGCATGTTTTGTTCAAGCATTGTTTTCATTACTGCGGGTACACCACCTAACAGAAATAAATCTTCCATGAGGTATTTCCCACTGGGTTTTAAATCTGCGAGAACAGGAGTAGTGTTGTTGACTTGTGTAAAATCTTCAAGTGTCAACGCTACTCCCACCGCATCTG
>JBIKKU010000150.1:0-7238 GCA_044360245.1 Flavobacteriales bacterium
GAATTTGATGTTGACCAACCCTCGGGAAAAGGCCGTAAAAAGCCTAAAGCAGATGAAGGAACAAAGGTGGAGACTCCTCCTAAAAATTACGCTTCCATTCTCGATAAATATGCTGCCATTTGTGGGGTTTCTGCAAGTGCCCTGAAAAACGGGACCCTGTATGAATACATCGACGGATGGATAGGCGTACCCTATAAATTTGGCGGGAATACTAAGGATGGTGTGGATTGCAGTGGTTTTGTGAATGCTGTTTTTTTGAATGTTTTCAAGTTGCAATTGAAACGTTCCGCAACAGAAATAGTCAATCAATGCGATGTGGTGGATAAGGAAAAACTCTCGGAAGCCGATTTGGTATTTTTTGATATCAGCGGGAAAAATTCACATGTGGGTGTTTACCTTGCCAATAACCGATTTGTGCATGCCAGCACTTCCAAAGGGGTAATGGTTTCGGAACTTACCCAATCCTATTGGGTAAAATATTGGGGCAGGGCAGGCAGGGTGCGTAAATAATCAATTCAAAAATACATGGAAGTTCGTGATCATGTTGTCGGTCACTTTGACTTCTTCTTTTTGTAATTCTCTGACAATTTTTCTTACCAGGTCATCCAGTTCTCGTTCGCTGCAGGACTCGAGATTTTCATGCATCAGATGATAGAATCTGCTGTCGCGGATGTAGCGGATTTTGTCTTCTCTGTTCATGGCAGTATAGGTTTGATGTTGTTATTACTATAACGAAAACAATGCCAAAAGGTGGTATGCCATTGAAGTGAAGGTCTCAAAATTGGGGTGAACGGATAATTTTTGCGGACGGGCATGTAAATCAGGACTTTGAAAGTTTTTAACCATTTCAATTTCCTTGTTGATTTCCGTGAAGGGCACTGCTTTTTTGGAATGTTCTTCCTAAAAAGGGAAAGCACCCTATGTATTTCAATAGCAATACTCTTTATCCTGAATGTGAATAATTCCTGAATTTTTTAGCAGCTTCATAATTGTTGAAAAACGTAAATTTGCAGCCTCACATTGTAAAAAATCACTTTATGAACGAATTCGGAATAAGGTCCAAACACTCTACACTCCCTGAGTTAGGACTAGGAAAAGTAGCTAACGTTTTCTGGAATCTCACACCTTCTGAGCTGGTTGAGGAAACGATTGTGAATGGACAAGGTGTTTTAACCGATACAGGTGCATTGGCTATCGAAACAGGTGAATTTACCGGTCGTTCGCCAAAAGACAGGTTCATTGTTTGTGATGCAAAAACCGAAAACACGGTATGGTGGGGTGATATCAACATCAAATTCACTCCTGAAAAATTTGAAGCGCTTTTCAACCGTATGAAAGCCTATTTGGCCAACCGCGATGTTTATGTTCGCGATGGTTATGCTTGCGCCGATCCTAACTACCGTCTCAATTTGCGTGTGGTTTGTGAATACCCTTGGTCAAATTTGTTTGCCTATAACATGTTCCTTCGTCCGGAACGCACGGAATTAGAAGATTTCAATCCTGAATGGCACATCATCTGTGCACCAGGATTCCTTGCTGATCCTGAAATTGATGGTACGCGTCAACACAATTTCGCTGTCCTCAATTTCACGCGCAAAATGATCATCATTGGAGGTACAGGCTACACCGGAGAAATCAAAAAAGGGATTTTCTCTGTATTGAATTACCTGCTTCCGCAAGAGCGTAACACGCTTTCCATGCACTGTTCAGCGAATATTGGTCAGTATGGCGACACTGCCGTTTTCTTTGGTCTTTCCGGTACTGGTAAAACCACTCTTTCCGCCGATCCTAACCGTGGATTAATCGGTGATGATGAGCATGGATGGGCAGATGGATCTGTGTTCAATTTTGAAGGTGGATGTTATGCCAAAACCATTGATCTTACCGAGGAGAAAGAACCACAAATCTGGAAAGCCATCAAATTTGGTTCATTGTTGGAAAACATTGGCTTTGTAGAAAATACTTCAACTCCCGATTACAAAGATTCTTCCATCACCGAAAATACCCGTGTTTCTTATCCGATTCACTTTATCGACAACGCGGTTAATCCTTCCATTGGTGGAAATCCTAAAAACATTTTCTTCCTCACGGCAGATGCATTTGGAGTATTACCTCCCATTTCGCGACTCACTCCTGAACAGGCTATGTACCACTTTATTTCAGGATACACCGCAAAAGTTGCAGGAACCGAAGTTGGTGTAACCGAACCGCAAACTACTTTCTCTGCTTGTTTCGGACGCGCCTTCCTTCCATTGCATCCGGCTAAATACGCTGAGTTGCTTGGTAAAAAAATGAAAGAGCACAACGTACGCGTTTGGTTGGTGAACACCGGTTGGTCAGGAGGTTCCTATGGAGTAGGAGAGCGCATCAAGCTCAAATTCACCCGCGCCATGATTACCGCCGCTTTAAATGGATCTTTGGATAAAGCTGAATACGAGACTATTCCTGTATTCAATTTGAACATTCCTAAAGCTTGTCCTGAAGTGCCTGCTGAAATGTTAAACCCACGCAATACATGGTCTGATAAAGCAGGATACGATGCTACACTTAACAAACTTGCCGATCAATTCGTGAAAAACTTCTCACAGTATGCTGAAGGTACAGGAGCAGATATTCTTGCTGCTGCGCCAAAATCTGATGTGAAGGCTTAATCGAACAAAAAATAAACAAGCAATCCCCGGATAGTGTATTCGGGGATTTTTGTTTAGTAAAAACCGACTTTAGCCTGTTGTTTTATAACTTTTAAAGAATTGGCCTTTCGTATTGTTATCTATTCAATACCTTGCAATCAAATTCATCGATAATGAAATCACTTTTAACGAAATTTTTTCTTGTTTCATCTCTTTTTGTTTCCTGTTTGGTCGCAGAAGCAGCGGATCCAACCATTCAGGCAAGCAATATGTCCATTGGTACCCGCACGGATGATGCATTAACGGTTTCCTGGACCCGAGGTAACGGGAATTATGTTTTGGTGGTTTGTAAGCCCACTGCCAATTCCTATTCTTACCCCGTTGATGCTACTGTTACAGCTTATTCATCAAGCTCTACCTATGGTTCAGGAGCACATTTAGGAAATTCCAATTATGTGGTTTATCGCGGAACGGGTAGTTCTGTAACCATTACGAATCTTTCTCCTTCAACGCAGTATACCATTATTGCCTACGAATACAACATTACTCCGATTCTCTTTACGGATTATTACTATTACCTCACAACGGTTACCTCCTCCAATACGGAATCCGGTTATACGCTTTGTACACCTACAACTTCTAACGTAACTAATTATTCAGCTAGCTCCATTTCATATACTACTGCAACAGTCAATTTCACCAAAGTTACAGGCTACAATACCTTTATCACTTGTAATGATATGTCTTCCAATCCATCTTATGCTGCCCCTGTTGATGGAAACAGTTACACGGCGAGTGCTACTTATGGAAACGGGACTTCAATGTCAACCGACAACTATGTAGTTTATGGAAGTTCAGGGTCAAGTGTGGCGCTTTCCAACTTAATGCC
Source organism: Flavobacteriales bacterium (assembly GCA_044360245.1). GTDB lineage: Bacteria > Bacteroidota > Bacteroidia > Flavobacteriales_D > UBA2798 > UBA2798. The sequence goes on from JBIKKU010000150.1 coordinate 3,520, forward strand.
TGCAAGGACTTACCGTGTGCGTATGTGGCCTTATTGTGGTTCATCCACCGGTGATACATGGAATTACGGATCCTATCAGTTTTTCGATTTTACAACCTTAAACAATGCACCAACACTGAACAGTCTTAGTAATGTTTCAGTTTGCCAGAATTCAAGTTGGACAGCAGTATCCTTAAGCAATATCACTGACGGTTCAACTCTGGAAACCCAGAACCTCACCGTTACGGCAACTTCAAGTAATACCACACTAATTCCAAACGGAAACATTTCCATTTCCTATTCATCTCCTTCAACAACAGGAACCCTTTATTTTTATCCCACAAGCGGACAATACGGGACTTCAACCATTACAGTAACCGTAAACGATGGGTTTACCGCTACAAATACCATTACGCGCACATTTACCGTCACCGTATTGCCATTCCCTTCTGCGGCAGGTGCAATTAGCGGAACTACCACTGTTTGTAAAAACGGAAGCAATTACGTGTATTCGGTTTCTTCCATTTTAAATGCCACAGGTTACACATGGACTTTTCCTTCAGGAACAGTCATTGTTTCAGGATCAAATACCAACACCATCACTGTGAATTTCCCTCCCGCTGTAACGGCTTCCACCGCTGTTATTTCGGTTTACGGAACCAATGCCAATGGATGTGGAAATGGAACGGCAAGCACCAAAAACATCAATCTGGATGCTGCACCGACCACTGCATCTGCTGGTGCTGACCAAATAATTTGTAACGGAACAACTGTTTTACAAGGAAATACACCAAGCGTTGGAACAGGGCTTTGGACTGTCATTTCTGGTTCTGCTTCGTTCAATAACTCTGCCCAATCCAATACAAACGTCACCGGAATTGCCAGCGGTCAAAGCGTTAACTTGCAATGGGCTGTTTCAAATGGTGTATGTCCAACTTCCACCGATCAGGTTTTGGTAACTTACAATCCTGCTGCATTGCAATGTTTGATTTATGCTGATTTCCTTGCATCGAATACCACGCCTTGCACTGGAAGCACTGTAAACTTCACGGATAACTCTGTTGGTGCAACCGGATGGTCATGGAACTTCGGACCAAATGCAAGTCCATCTACATCAACGCTTCAAAACCCAAGTGTGACCTTTACTTCTGCGGGTCAACAAACCATTTCGCTTACCGTTACCGGGCCAAATGGTTCAGACAATGAAACGAAAACCAATTACATAACGGTTCAAACAACACCCGGTGCAGCCTCTGCCATTTCAGGTTTGACAACAGTTTGCGCAGGTACTACCCAAGTGAACTATTCTATCAATGCGGTAGCCAATGCCACGAATTACAACTGGTCATTACCTTCCGGAGCTACCATCAACTCAGGAACCGGAACAGAAGCCATTACTGTGAATTTCGCCAACAACGCCACCTCAGGAACAATTTCTGTTCAAGGAACCAACATCTGCGGAACAGGAACAGGAAGCAATCTTTTGGTAACCGTGAATCCATTGCCATCCAGTGCTGCTGCTATTGTTGGGGATGACGATGTTTGTCAAGGAGAAACAGGAGTAGTTTATACCATTCCTGCGCTTACCAACACCACAACTTACAACTGGACATTACCTGTAGGGGCTTCAATTGTCTCCGGTGCAAATACCAATTCCATTACAGTTGATTATGCAACAAATGCATTCACCGGCGATATCGTTGTGTATGGTACCAATGCTTGTGGTGATGGAGCTTCATCAACCTTGAATGTTACCGTAAATCCTTTACCTGCTGATGCCGGAGTAATTTCAGGAACAACCAATTTGACCCAATGTCCTGCTTCAACAGGAATCGCATTTAGCGTTCCAACCATCAACAATGCTAGCGGATATACCTGGGATTTGCCTGCCGGGGCAGTTATCACATCAGGAAACAATACAGAAAACATCGTAGTTGATTTCCTTTACGGCACTGTAGATTACACCATTTCTGTTTCAGGAACGAATGCCTGTGGAAACGGGATTTCGAATACACTTAACCTGGTATTTGATGATGTACTTACACAAGATATTTGTCTTGTTACTGTGGATGAGACTTCAACCCACAACATTGTAACTTGGGAAAAAACACAAAACGATTTGATTGATTCTTTCCGTGTTTACCGTGAAGTAGCAGGATTTGGATACCAGCAAATTGCTTCCATTCCTTTCGATTCATTGAGTTCTTATACAGATGTTTCGGCAGGAGTAGATCCTAATGTAACGCAATACCGTTATAAAGTTTCTGTAATTGATACTTGCGGAAATGAAGGTCCTTTGAGCGGTTACCACCAAACCATTTACGTATTCCCTCCACAAGTGAATGGTAACGATATTATTCTCGATTGGGATCCTTATGATGGTTTCGCCATGCCGAACTTCTATTACCGTATTCTTAGAGATACTGCAGGTAACGGAAACTGGGTAGCAATTGACTCTGTACCTGAATTCACGACAGTTTACACGGATTTGAACGCGATGAACGAAGGTTCTTATTTGGAATACTACATCGAAGTTTTTGTTCCGGATGCTTGTCTTGCCACACGTGCCATCAGCCAAAATACAGCTCGCTCTAACCGCACGCAAGGAATTGCCGGATTTAGCAATGGCGTTGATGAATTCGTTTCAGGAGCTGCCGTTTCGGTGATTCCAAACCCTGCAAAAGATTGGGTAAACATCAGCCTTTCTGGTCCTGCGGAAATGTTCACGGTGGATGTTCTGGATATTAATGGACGAGTGATTGGAACTTATACCTTCAATGCCAATAGCGGAAACCTTGATATTAGCGGACTTTCTGATGGTGTTTACATGCTCAGGGTTCAGCGCGATGGAATGTTTACAGTAAAAAGGCTGGTAAAACAGTAAAAAAGAAGAAAAAATTGCTGGGGTAACAATATTTGCTATATTTGCATCCCGAAAAAATATAATTGTATGTCACGCATTTGCCAGATTACCGGAAAGAAAATGATGGTTGGAAACAATGTTTCTCACTCTAACCGTAAGACAAAACGTAAGTTTTATCCAAACCTTATGGTAAAGAGTTTCTTCGTTCCTGAAGAAAACCGTACCATCGAGTTGAAAATTTCCGCTGCAGGTCTTCGCACCATCAGCAAAAAGGGAATTACCGCAGCACTTAAAGATGCTCGCGACAAAGGTTTTCTCGGTTAATTCGAGCACGATATTTGATAAGAAACGTTGTTGTCTTTTGGCAGCAACGTTTTTTTATTTTTGATCCATGAGATTTCTTTTCCTTTTGATTCTGGTATTGGGTTCGGGTGTTCTGGCGGCGCAACACGATCATGATAAGGCCATTCCGAAAACGGTTGAAGTAAATAACAGCGAATATGAAGCTGATCGATTACCCGCAACTTTTCATAAAGCAAGGAGAGAAGAATTAAGGTCATACTTACCTGCCAATTCGGTAGCTGTTTTTTTCGCCAATCCCATACGCAATAGGTCTAACGACATTGATTACGAATTTCACCAAGACCCCGATTTTTACTACTTAACCGGATTGTTGGAAACGGATGCAGTATTGATTATCTCCAAAAATCCAATGCGCTATGGAAGTGTGATTACCAACGAATTGATTTTTGTTTTAAACCGCGATCCCCAGCAGGAATCTTGGAACGGTAAGCGATTGGGACTCGATGCTGTCCGCTCAACGTTGCTTTTCGAAAATGTTTTTCATAACCAAACTTTTGTCGATTTCCCTTTGGGA
>JBIKKU010000151.1:0-7223 GCA_044360245.1 Flavobacteriales bacterium
AACATCACCTATGCGGTTGGGAGCAATACCCAATCCGGTACAAGCTCCGGCGGTTGTTGTGTTGGAGGAAGTAACAAAGGGATAAGAACCAAAATCAATATCCAATAAAGTGCCTTGAGCACCTTCGGCCAATATGCGATCGCCATTCTGAAGGTGACGGTTGATGTAGTGTTCACTATCTACAAAAGTCAATTCTTTCAGCGATTCAATGCCTTCAAAAAAGGCAGGTTCCATTTCTGAAAGGTTGTATTCGAACTGATGGAAGGATAAAATTTTCTCATGTTTTTCTACCAGTTTGGCATAACGGTTTTTGAAATCGGGAAGAAAAATATCTCCGATGCGCAAACCATTTCGACCGGTTTTATCCATGTAAGTAGGACCAATCCCTTTAAGTGTAGATCCGATTTTTTCTTTTCCTTTTGCAGCTTCAGAGGCCTCGTCGATTAGGCGATGCGTAGGTAAAATGAGATGCGCTTTTCTTGAAAGCAACAAGCGTTTTTTTACATCTACACCAAGTTTTTTCAAGGCATCAATTTCGCGTTTCAATACCACGGGATCAACCACTACGCCATTGCCAACAAGATTGATTACGTTTTCGTGAAAAATTCCGGATGGAATGGTATGCAACACATGTTTCAAGCCATTGAACTCAAGTGTATGTCCGGCGTTCGGACCACCCTGAAAACGCCCGATTACCTTGTATTTCGGAGTAAGTACGTCAACGATTTTTCCTTTTCCTTCATCGCCCCACTGGAGGCCTAACAAAACATCTACTTTCATTGTGGTGATGGTATGATAAAAATTAATGCAAAACTTTTTCTGCTTCTTCAAGCGATTCGGTTACCTGAAACAGGGTATTCAGTTTAGTGATCAAAAACAATTCTTTCACTTTACCTGATACATTGGATACTACTACCTCTCCGGAGTGCGAGCGTGCCTTGGTAAGAATATTCACCAGAACATTCAATCCGGAAGAATTCATGTAGTCCATTTTCGACAAGTCCAAAATGATTTTGGTATGCCCTTCTTTGATGTTTTTTTCAAGCTCGGCAATGAGATCCGTTGCATGCAGTTTGTCCATCAGACGACCGCGCAATTCGGCTTTAACGATATTGCCATTAACTTGTATTGAATAGCTGAATTCCATATTATTTTTTGGAACGTGTTTGTTGTTCTTTTGGGGTTTCTGCATTAGCCGTTATTTCTCCGCGTTGGGCATAGAAATAAAGCGAATGGTGCAATACTTTCACTTTGAAAATATCTTCGATGGTTTCTTTGATTTGCTGGATACGCGGGTCGCAAAACTCAAGTACTTCGCCGGTATCGGTGCAAATCACATGGTCGTGTTGTTTTTTGGAATACGATTTTTCGAATTGCGCCTGGTTTTTTCCAAACTGATGCTTTTTAACCAAATCACAGGAAAGCAGTAATTCAATGGTGTTGTAGAGGGTAGCACGACTAACGCGGTACTTCTTGTTCTTCATTTTCACGTAAAGCGATTCAATGTCGAAATGACCCTCGTAATCGTAAATTTCATTGAGTATGGCAAAGCGCTCCGGGGTTTTGCGATGACCATGTTGCTCGAGATACCCCAGGAAAATCTGTCTTACCGTTTCTTTGATGTCCGTCTTAGACATGTTTGCCTGATTAAGGCCCAAAAATACTAAAAAAGGCAGCAGGGAAGGGCAAAAGCCTTTGTAGTTTTCAACAGTGTGTAAAAGGCAATTAACCTGTTAATCAGCGCTTTGCGGAGGACGATGGAGGGTATGTCCGGATTGTGCCACAACAGTGAAAAACGAATCGAGCGCAAAGGCTGTGTTATGATCCGAAGAAAAAAGATCAACCGGCCGTTTCAATCCGTCGCACCATGTTCACTCCATTGATCTGCTTCAAATTGTAGATCAAGCGGTCTAAATGATCTGTATCGTGCACATACAGAAATACCTTTCCTTCGAACATGCCATCATGACTTTCAAACGAAATAGATCGCATGTTGATGTTCAATTCTTTGGAAATAACGCTGGTGATTTTATTTACCAAGCCCACATCATCCATGCCCTGAAAGTGAATACCGGCAAGGAATTCAATGTACTCCTGACTTTTCCATCTGGCTTTAACAATGCGGTATCCGTAATTGGACATCAACTGCACAGCATTAGGACATGTTACACGATGAATTTTAATTCCTTCGTTTACCGTGATGAATCCAAAAACATCATCACCGGGAATCGGATTGCAGCAGGCAGAAAGTTTGTATTCAATTTGTTTCAAATCATCACCCAAAACCAGCATGTCATTTTCGGCCGGTTTACGGTTGGCTTGTTCCATCAAACCTTCTACAGTTACCGGTTTTTCAGGAGTGTGCAACAATAGCAATTCCCCATTTCGCACATCAAATTCTTTTATTTTTTGAAGGTCGATGGTGTTGCGTGCAATGCGGTAAAGTAAATCGGTGGTATTGGTGGTATGGAAAAATTCTTCGAGTTTTTTGACGTTTTTATCGTTGTACAATGCACCCAAATCATCCAGCTTTTTAGCCAACATGATTTTTCCTTCGCGTGCAATGATTTTCTTTTCTTCCTTCAGCGCATCCTTAATCTTTTGTTTTGCGCGCGCTGTGGTAACAAATTTCAGCCAATCCTCTTTTGGTGATTGTTTGCGTGAGGTGATGACTTCAATCTGATCTCCGCTTTTTAAGCGATGGGAGAGGGGCACAAGTTTATTGTTGACTTTCGCTCCAATACATTGTTCACCAATTTTGGTGTGAATTTCGAATGCAAAATCAAGTGCGGTTGAACCCGAAGGCAAGGAACGCAAATCTCCTTTTGGAGTGAACACAAAAATTTCTTCCGAGAAGAGATTCATCTTGAATTCATCAATGAAATAAAGTGCGTTTGCCGAAGGATTTTCGAGCAGTTCACGGATTTTGTTCAACCATGAATCCAGTCCGCTTTCAGTTGCAGAATTCTCTTTGTATTTCCAATGCGCGGCATATCCACGTTCTGCAATTTCATCCATTCGGCGGGTGCGGATTTGCACCTCTACCCATTTTCCGGTAGGTGACATTACCGTGGTGTGCAGGGATTCGTAACCATTTGCTTTAGGCGTGGAAATCCAATCACGCAAACGGTCAGGATTGGGTTGGTAATAATCCGTTACAATGGAATATACTCTCCAGCATTCTGATTTTTCTTTTTCCGCATCGCTTTCCAGAATCACACGAATAGCGAAGAGGTCGTAGATTTCCTCAAATGGAACATGCTTAAGGTGTATTTTCTTGTAAATCGAATACACCGATTTGGTGCGGCTCTTGATGTAAAAATGAAATCCTTCTTTCTCGAGCTGGCGCTTGATGGGAAGTGTGAATTGTGCAATGAAACGGTTACGAACCGCTTGTGTTTTCTGCAAACGCGCCTGAATATCGAAATAGGCATCGGGTTCTCTGAACTTCAAAGATAAATCTTCCAATTCCGATTTAATGGCATTGAGTCCAAGACGATGAGCCAGCGGGGCATAAAGGTATTCTGTTTCGGAGGCAATTTTCAGCTGCTTTTCCTTCTTCATGGAATCCAGCGTACGCATGTTGTGCAGGCGGTCGGCGAGTTTAATCAAAATCACACGCACGTCGTCTGCCATGGTGAGCAATACTTTGCGAAAATTCTCAGCCTGTATGGATTCGGTATTGTCTACAAAGCCTGTAATTTTTGTTAATCCGTCGATGATGCGCGAAACTTTTTTTCCGAACATCGCCTCAACATCATCGAGCGTGAGGTCGGTATCTTCTACTGTGTCGTGCAATAAAGCCGCAACAATTGATGTTGTTCCCAAACCGATTTCTTCAGCACAAATTCGCGCGACTGCTATAGGGTGGTAGATGTAGGGTTCGCCCGATTTTCTCCGCATGTTTTTATGCGCTTCGAGGGCAATGTCGAATGCTTTGCGGATGATTTTGGTATCGTCTTTGTCGCGCATGTTTTTGCATGCACGCAACAATCCCTTGTATGCGTTCAGAATTTCTGCTTTCTCTTTTTCGGGATCAATTTCGATCATACTCCAATGGCGGGTAAAACTTTTGTACGTACTTCACCGAATCCAATTCGGATTCCATTGCGCTCACAATAACCACGCATGATCACCGAATCTCCGTCGAGGATGGATTTTCGCTCCGATCCGTCTTTCATTTTCAATGGTTTTGTTCCTTGCCAGGCGATTTCAAGCATCGAACCAAAACTTCCTTCTTTTGGACCGGAAATCGTTCCCGAACCCAGCATGTCGCCGCAACGCATGTTGCAACCGTTTACCGTATGATGCGCCAATTGTTGTTCAATGTTCCAATACATGAATTTATTATTGGATTGACTGACCACATTCTCTGCTCCATCCGGTGTTTCAATAATGACTTCAAGTGCGATATCAATGTTTTTTTCGCCTTCAAATTCCAGATAAGGTAAAACCTTGGGCTCTTGCTTAGCTCCTGCCGTGCGGAAAGGTTCGAGAGCATCGAGGGTAACTACCCAACACGAAATGGAAGAAGCAAAATTCTTGGCCAAAAATGGACCGAGTGGCACATATTCCCATTTCTGAATGTCGCGCGCGCTCCAATCGTTTAACAAGACCATTCCAAAAATGTAGTCGTCCGCTTCGGCAGTGCTGATGCTTTGTCCAAGTGGTTTTCCCTGGAACGTAAAAAATGCTGTTTCCAATTCGAAATCGAGCATTTTGGATGGACCAAATACCGGTGGTTCCTGATCGTTTGGTTTTTGTTGTCCTTTCGGACGGTGAATGGCTTGTCCGGATGGAATAATAGAAGAAGATCTACCGTGATAGCCAACAGGTAAATGTTTCCAATTGGGCATTAATGCATTTTCCGGATCGCGGAACATCATTCCCACATTGCGTGCGTGATCCATGCTGGAATAAAAATCGGTGTAATCGCCAACCTGCACAGGAAGCAACATGGTAGCATCCTTTATTGGAACCAAAACCTGCTGAACATGATGCGCATTGTCGCGGAGTTCGCCGTTGTCGTGACTTAAAATATCCGACAATCTGTTTCTGAATTCGCGAATGGCTTTTTTGCCATAACTCATCATGCAGTTCAGTGAACCGCAATCAAAAGCTTCTATCGGAAAGGGTTGATTCGGGATATACCCCAGTATGTGCAATGCCTTCAAATCAAGGATCATATCGCCAATGGCCACACCTACACGTGATTTTTCATTTTCGGTTTGGAATACTCCAAAAGGGAGGTTTTGAATCGGGAAATCGCTTCCCGCCGGGACATTTACCCAGGATTTACGGCTTGGGTCGTTGGCACGAATCATCATGATGTGGTCTTTTTTGTAAAAATAACAAGCAAACCGACAAGAGCGCAAAAAACCGCAGAAATATCACAACAAATGTCGCTCTTGTTTGTCGTGCTTTGTGAAATGGCTGAATTAGGCTAATTTTGCAGTCTATTTTAAAAAACATGATTCTACCTATTGTTGCATACGGTGATCCGGTGCTCAAAAAAGTTGCCGAAGAAATTGATAAAGACTACTCCGGTCTGCAGCAGCTCATTGCAGATATGTTCGAAACCATGTACCATGCCAACGGGGTAGGTTTAGCAGCTCCGCAAATTGGCAAAAGCATTCGTTTGTTTGTTGTAGATGCTGCACCATTTGCCGAAGACGAGGAGGAGGGGACTGAACATTTAAAGGATTTTAAAAAAGTATTCATCAATCCCATCATAGAAGAAGAGCGTGGAGAGGAATGGGGTTTTAATGAAGGTTGCTTGAGTATTCCCGGAATTCGAGAAGAAGTTTTTCGTGAGGAAACGGTGCATATCACCTATTTCGATGAGCATTTTAATTTTCACGAAGAAGAATTTGATGGCTATGCTGCCCGCATCATTCAGCATGAATACGACCATATTGAAGGAATTTTGTTTACCGATAAAATTTCTCCTTTGCGCAAACGTTTATTGCGTCGTCGCCTGGAAGAGATTTCTCAAGGGGCTGTGGATGTGAAATACAAAATGCGTTTTCCTAAAAAATAAATACCATGAAGCACTTCAACCTTTTACTGTTTTTCTCTTTGGTTTTCTTTTTTGCCTCTTGTGGAAACGGGTCCAAAGAAAATGCTGAAACTGCCAAGCCTACTGAAGAAGGTATGCGAGCGGAAATCAAAAAAATGGAGGATAGTCTTTTCACTTCCAACACGCTTGATCCTGAAAAGGCCAATGCCATGATTGGTAAATACAATGATTTTGCCGATTTGTATCCCGAATCAAAAGAAGCTCCCGAATACTTAATGAAAGCCGCAGATATTGCCACTGCCATTAATAAACCTTTGGTTAAGGAGAAGAATTACAAGCGTATTTTAGAGAAGTACCCCGATTATCCAAAGACTGAAATCGTAACCTATTTACTTGCTTTTACCTTGGATGCCGATTTAAACGACCGCGAACAGGCAAAAGGGTATTACAAAAAGATTATAGACACAGCCAAGGACACCAATTTCGTGCGTGATGCAAAAATCAGAATGTCCAATATCGATTCTCTGACATACGATCAGTTTATTGAAAAGATTATCAGTCAGCCAACTCCGGTTCAATAATTCCGTTCCCTTGTCGGATTTTACCGTTTCCTAAAGCCGGACTACTTCCATAGTCCGGTTTTGTTTTTTGTGCGTAGAAAAGTTATATTTGGAAAACGGACATCCCAAATCAAGGTATTCCGTCATACTACAAACCAAAAACACTTCGCCTATCGCATAGATTCTACTCTTTTTCTTCAGTTTGTTTCACTGTAAAAAGTAGATCGTATGCAATTGCAATCATTTGGCGACAATCAACTTGTCAATGCTTATTTAAAAGGTAACGAAAAGGCTTTCGAAGTCTTGATGAACCGTTATGCCGACCGCGTGTTTTCTTATACCTATTACATGGTAAAAGACCGCCAACTGGCCGAGGATATTTACCAGGATACTTTTGTAAAGGTTGTTCAAACCCTTAAAACCGGTAAATACAATGAGGAGGGTAAATTTCTTCCTTGGGTAATGCGTATCGCACATAACCTGATTATTGATACGTTTCGTCGCAATGCCAAAATGCCAACGGTTGAGCCACGTGATGAGGACCATGATATTTTTGGTACGATCCGTATCCTCGATCAGAATGTTGAAGACCGTTTGGTAGGTGATCAAATCTTAAAGGATGTGCGGAAATTGGTCGATTACCT
>JBIKKU010000232.1:0-5251 GCA_044360245.1 Flavobacteriales bacterium
TTCAGGAATAATGACTTCATCGCCCGGATCAAGACAAGTCATGAAACCAAAAATCAATGCCTCAGAACCACCTGTAGTAATGATGATGTCATTGTGCGTAATCTCGATACCGTTTTTTGCATAATATGATGCAAGTCCGCGACGGTATGATTCATTTCCGGCACTGTGCGAATATTCAATCACTTTCAGATCCAGTTCTTTCATTTTGGAACGGACGATCTGTGGCGTTTCAATATCGGGCTGACCGATGTTGAGGTGGTAAACAATGCGTCCCTTTTTTTTCGCTTCTTCAGAATACGGAACCAATTTGCGGATTGGCGAAGGGGGCATAAGTTCCCCTTTTTTGGAAATCGATGGCATAGTGCGAGATTTATGAGGTGCAAATTTCGGCAAAGTCGCTGACTATACCAAACAAGCTTATTGCTTTGGATGTTTGTTGTCGACCACCACTTTAAACCTAACTACGGTAGGACTTTTTTTCGTGTTGGCAAAAATCTCCAGGGTGCGGTCCTGATAACCGATTTTCCCTTTGGTATCAAAGCTTACTTTAATCTTACCGGAAGCTCCCGGAGCTACAGGTGTTTTGTCGAATTCCACTTTGGTGCAAGTGCATTGCACCTTGATTTCGGTAATGACCAAAGGAGCAGTGCCCGAGTTTTTAAACGCATATTCAAAATGCAATACCTCACCTTCTGGTGTTTTCGGGAATTTGATGATCTCCTTTTCAAAAGAAAACTCCGCTACCTGCATTGGAGCAAGAGCGGAGTTCAATGAGAGGAGAAAAAGCAGGAGAAATTTCATGCTCTTTCGTGTTTCAGTGATTAGTGGGTTTCTTCAACCGGACCACCAGTGGTTTTGGTTGGTACACCTGCAGCTTGTGGTTCAACTACACCTTTGATGCGCAAGATTTTCTGACCTGCATTGGTGTAAACAGTGGCAGTTTTGTCAAAAGCACCTACACGCTTGGTGTCGAATTTCAATTTGATCACACCAGTAGCACCCGGTTTAACAGGAGTTTGTGTGTATTCAGGAGTTGTACATCCGCAAGTTGGTTGCACACGGCTAACAACGAGTTCAGATTTACCGGAGTTGGTGAATTTAAAACCGTACTCAGCAGGAGCAGCAAATTTCAAGGTACCAAAATCATGAACTTCGGTTTCGAAAGTAATAGCAGCATTTGGATCAACATCTTGTTGTTGTTGCTGAAGACTGAAGGCTCCAAGACCGAGGAAAAGGATACCGAGGGAAAAGGCGAACTTTTTCATTGTATTTCGTTTTTTGTTTCTGAATGCGTTGTTTCAAATATAGTGCCTAAAAGCACCGAAAATAGTGGATTAACAAAACATTAACACCTTATTTGGGTTCAATCACACCACTGATTTTTAAAGAAATGGTTGCATTGTCGGGATCGTTAGTGTGAACGATGACACTTTTTTGAAAAGCTCCTACACGTTCAGAATCGTATTTCACCTTGATTTTTCCGGTTTTTCCGGGGGCCACCGGTTGGGTAGTGTACTCAGGAGTGGTGCATCCGCAGGTTTTTTCTACGTTGTTGATGATTAGCGGAGCCATACCTGTGTTTTTAAATACAAAGTTGTATTCTACCGGACTGCTTTGTTTTACTGTTCCGAAATCGTGAGCAGTCTCAGTGAATTCGATGGCAGGGGCAGGACCCACTTCGTTGAAAGTGTTGCTGCGTGAAGCTATGGATGCGGTAACCATGAGGATACCCATGCTGAAGAAGGCAATAACTTTTTTCATGTTTATCAGTTTTGATGTTGCAATGATACGACCTAATGCAAATGCTTTGCCAAAATTAACCAAAGCCTAACCCCCATTAACAAATTCTTAGGTTTTGGGTACAAAAACGGGCTTTTGGGCCGCTTAAAATCCTAAATTTGCGCCTCAAAACCAATTTTTCATGGAAATCCCAAAAAAATACGAACCTGTCAACATTGAAAGTAAATGGTACAAGTACTGGATGGATAACGGATACTTCCGTTCTGTTCCGGATGGACGCGAGCCATATACTGTGGTCATACCGCCACCTAATGTGACCGGCGTATTGCATATGGGACACATGCTCAACAATACCATACAGGATGTATTGATTCGTCGTGCCCGTATGTTGGGAAAAAATGCCGTTTGGATTCCCGGAACGGACCATGCCTCCATTGCTACAGAAGCCAAGGTGGTGAACAAGCTTCGTAAAGAAGGAATCAATAAGTCAGATTTAAGCCGCGATGAGTTCTTGCAACATGCATGGGACTGGACCGAAAAACATGGTGGAATCATTCTGGAGCAGCTCAAAAAACTTGGAGCTTCCTGCGATTGGGAGCGCACCAGATTTACCATGGACGAGCATTATTACAATTCGGTAATTGATGTTTTTGTAGACCTCTACCGCAAAGGAAAAATATACCGCGGTGTACGCATGATCAACTGGGATCCCGAAGCGCTTACTGCTGTTTCCGATGAAGAAGTACAACACAAGGAGGTAAACTCCAAATTGTTTTACGTGCGCTATAAAGTGGAAGGATCGGAAGATGAGTGGGTAACCATCGCTACCACGCGTCCGGAAACCATTCTTGCCGATACTGCTGTTTGCGTTCATCCCGAAGATGCACGTTACAAACATTTGATCGGAAAAAAAGTCATCATTCCATTGGTGAATCGCTCGGTTCCTGTAATTGGTGATACCTATATCGATGTTGAGTTCGGAACAGGATGTCTTAAAGTGACACCCGCTCACGACATCAACGACTACGAATTAAGCCGCAAGCACAATCTCGAAATCATTGATATTCTCAATGACAACGGAACGCTGAATGAACATGCTTTGCACTACAATGGTGTTGATCGTTTTAAAGTGCGCAAAGAAATTGCCAAGGAACTCGATGAATTGGGTTATTTGGTGAAAGTAGAAGACCATGTGAACAAAATTGGTTTTTCCGAACGTACCGATGCTGTAATTGAACCGAAACTTTCTTTGCAGTGGTTTGTGTCGATGAAAGAATTGTCGGAGCCTGCATTGGCAAATGTGATGAACGATACCATTCGTTTCTTCCCCGGTAAATTCAAAAACACCTATCGCCACTGGATGGAGAACATCAAAGACTGGTGTATTTCGCGTCAGCTTTGGTGGGGACATCGTATTCCTGCGTTTTATTTCGGTAATGGTGCAAACGATTATGTTGTAGCAAAAACGCCCGAACTAGCTTTGGCTTTGGCTATTGAAAAAAGCGGAAATGCAAATTTGAAAATCGAAAATCTTCGTCAGGATGAAGACGTGCTCGATACTTGGTTTTCTTCATGGTTATGGCCTATCAGTGTATTCGATACCGACGTTTACACCAGCGGAAAACCAAACGAAGAATTAAGTTATTATTATCCGACCAATGATTTGGTAACCGCACCCGAAATCATGTTTTTCTGGGTAGCACGCATGATCATTGCCGGATACGAATACATGGATACATTCCCATTCCGCAATGTGTATTACACCGGAATCGTTCGCGATTCACTTGGAAGAAAAATGTCCAAATCATTAGGGAACTCACCCGATCCATTGGATTTAATTGCCAAATACGGAGCAGATGGCGTACGTGTGGGCATGTTGTTAAGTTCACCTGCCGGAAATGATTTGCTTTTTGATAGCGCTTTGTGTGAGCAAGGAAGAAATTTCTCCAATAAAGTTTGGAATGCCTTCCGATTGGTAAGCAGTTGGAGAATTGATGATATCGAACAACCTGCCGGAAATAAAGTATCGATCGAATGGTTCCGCAGTCGCTTCAATCAAGCGCTTGAGGAAATCAACGACCACTACGAAAAATTCCGAATCTCCGATGCTTTGATGAGCATGTACAAATTGGTGTGGGATGATTTCTGCAGCTGGTATTTGGAAATGATCAAACCCGGATTCGAAGCACCGATGGACCGCGCTACTTATGAGGCCACTGTTGGATTCTTCGAAGATTTGCTCAAACTCATGCATCCCTTTATGCCTTTTATTTCTGAGGAAATTTGGCAGTACCTCCATACACGCAGTAAGGAAGGTGCATTGATTATTGCCCAATGGCCCAAAGTGGGTGCAGTAGATTCCGAATTGATGGAACGCTTTGCATTTGCAATGGATGTCATTACCCAAGTGCGCACCATTCGCAACGAAAAAAATATTGCGCACAAAGTGAAGTTGCAATTGCATGTCCTCGCTCGCGATAACAACGATCGTTCTTTTGATGAGGTGATTTGCAAATTGTGTAATATCAGTCAGCTGGATTATATCACCGAAAAAATCACCAATGCTTATACGTTTGTGGTGAAGTCCAATGAATATTTCATTCCATTCAACGAGAACATCGATGTAAAGGGAGAAATGGAATCGCTGCGCCAGGAATTGGAATACACCAAAGGATTCCTGAATTCGGTGGTGAAAAAATTAAGCAATGAACGCTTTGTTGCCGGTGCACCGGAGAATGTTGTGGCCATGGAGAAAAAGAAACAAGCCGATGCCGAAGCAAAAATTCGCGTTCTGGAAGAAAAAATAGCATCCTTAAATTAATAGAACCATGAAGAAATTTCTTTTTACACTTTGTATGGTGGTGCTTGCTTTCGCAGTGAAGGCGCAAGACTGTATGCCCGAAACGGTTTATGCAGATTCCGTTTTCAATACCCAGGTTGCGAAAATCATCAAGACCAAATTCTCGACCAGCAATTCACCGGTGTTTGCCGGGAAGTACCTTCGTCATGTTGCAAAAACACAATTTGAGGAAAAGAAAAAAGGAGGAAAAGTTGTTGCCCGTCAAATGCTTTTTCTTGTAGCAAAACGAAATGAAAAAGGCGAATGCAAATTCATCAATGTGATGATTCAACAAGACATGCAAGCCGATGGAACATGGGGAAAACCTTATGTAGACGCCGGAACACCTGCAGCCGGATCTCCTGATTGTGCTTGCATTGAGAAAATGAAAGATTGGTACAGACCCTGATTAGAGATTGTCTTTTACCAATTCGATTTGCCAGATTTTCGGATATTTTTTTCCGGTAACAAACAGTTTTCCAGTTTTGTTGTCGAAGGCTATTCCGTTGAGCACATCAACCCCTTCAGCATCTTCAGGTTTTAGAATACCACCTAAATCAGCACGTGAACGAACTTTTCCGGTTTGAGGGTCGATGCATACCAAGAAATTCGTGGTATACACATTGGCCCATATTTCTCCTTTGTAATATTCCAATTCATTGAGTTGGTAAA
>JBIKKU010000153.1:0-7190 GCA_044360245.1 Flavobacteriales bacterium
AACAAAAGAGTGGGACGCGGACAAGGTTCCGGTAAAGGCGGAACTGCTGCACGTGGTCACAAAGGGGATAAAGCCCGTTCAGGTTTCAAAACCAAAATCGGATTTGAAGGTGGTCAGATGCCTATCCAGCGTCGTCTTCCTAAGTTCGGTTTCAAGAATATCAATCGCGTAGAGTACAAAGGATTGAATCTCGATTCAATTCAGGCTCTTGTAGAGAAAATCAATGTTTCTGAGATCACTCCTGAAATTCTTTTCGAAAACGGACTTGTTGGCAAGAACGACCTCGTTAAGATTTTGGGCCGAGGTGAACTCAAAGCAAAAGTTAAAGTTTCCGCTAATGCTTTTTCTGCAACCGCTAAGGCTGCAATCGAAGGAAAAGGCGGAGAAGCAATTGTTCTTTAATTCACACCAACTTAGCAGATGAAAGATCTGGTAAAAACATTAAAAAACATTTGGAAGATCGATGAGCTTCGCCAGCGTATTACACTTACGCTCGGACTCATTCTTATCTACCGTGTTGGTTCGTTTGTGGTTCTCCCGGGGGTAAATCCTAACGGTTTGAATGCAGGCGGATCTAGCGGGGTAGCAGAATTGATCGACCTTTTCGCAGGTGGTGCATTCTCGCGCGCCTCTATCTTTGCATTGGGGATCATGCCATACATTTCGGCATCGATTATCATGCAGCTTTTAGGTATTGCAGTTCCTGCGATCCAAAAAATGCAACGCGAAGGAGAGAGTGGAAGAAAACGTATTAACCAGTGGACTCGTTTTTTGACCATCGGTATTACCTTGATTCAAGCACCGGGGTACATTGCATCTACCATTCCTGAAGCTGCCCGTGTGCCAGGAGCATTCAGTTATCCGCTCACAGTTTTGGTTTTGATTGCCGGTACCATGTTTATCATGTGGCTCGGTGAAAAAATTACCGACCGTGGAATCGGAAACGGAATTTCATTACTGATTATGATTGGTATCATCGCTAAACTTCCGGGGTCATTTGCTCAGGAATTGGTTGCGCGTCACAGCAATGGTGGTTATGTGGTTTTCCTTGTAGAGGTGGTATTGCTTCTTTTGGTTATTGCTTTCGCCATCATGTTGGTTCAGGGAACACGTCGTATTCCGGTTCAGTTTGCTAAACGCATGGTTGGAAACAAACAAATCGGAGGTGTACGTAACTACATTCCTTTGAAAGTTAACGCTGCCGGTGTAATGCCTATCATTTTTGCTCAGGCAATCATGTTTATTCCGATGTATATCAATCAATATACCGAAGGAAGATGGTTCAGTGGTCTTGTAAACTTCGAAGGGTTTTGGTACAACTTCTTGTTTGCAGTAATGATTATCCTCTTTACTTACTTCTATACCGCCATCATGGTGAATCCTCGCGATATGGCAGATCAAATGAAGCGTAACGGTGGGTTTATTCCCGGTGTTAAACCCGGTAAACAAACAGAATCGTTCATTGATAGTCTTATTTCACGCATCACGTTGCCCGGAGCAATTTTCCTGGCCGTGATTGCAATCCTTCCTGCATTTGCCATGAAGTTGGGCATTAAGCAACAGTTTGCGTACTTTTACGGCGGAACTTCGCTCCTGATTATGGTAGGTGTAGTGTTGGATACCCTGCAGCAAATTGAAACACACTTGTTAAGCCGCCATTACGATGGTTTAATGAAGAGTGGAAAAATCAAAGGCCGCGGACAACAAATGCAAACTCCAACCATGATGTAATAGTGTTGAAAGGATCATGGCAAAACAAGGAGTAATAGAACAAGACGGAGTCATCATTGAAGCATTGTCAAATGCAATGTTTCGTGTTGAACTGGAGAACGGGCATGTGATCATCGCACACATCTCAGGGAAGATGCGCATGCACTACATTAAAATCCTTCCCGGAGATAAAGTTCGTGTGGAGATTTCTCCATACGATTTAACAAAAGGTAGAATTTCATTCAGATATAAATAAAGAACAAGATGAAAGTTAGAGCCTCCATCAAAAAGCGTTCAGCAGAATGTAAAATCGTTCGGAGAAAAGGACGTCTTTATGTGATCAACAAAAAGAATCCAAAATTCAAGCAACGTCAAGGTTAATTCAATTCATAAAAGAACATGGCAAGGATTGCTGGTATAGACTTACCTAAAAACAAAAGAGGAGAGATCGGCCTCACTTATATCTACGGAATCGGTCGCTCAACAGCTCGCAGGATCCTCTCTACTTCAGGAGTGGACTTCAACAAAAAAGTGAGCGAATGGAACGATGATGAGCTCGGTAAAATCCGTTCTTACATCAACGATAATATCAAGGTTGAAGGTGCGCTTCGTTCTGAGGTACAGCTTAACATCAAACGCTTGATGGATATTGGTTGCTACCGTGGTGTACGTCACCGTGTTGGTCTCCCGCTTCGTGGTCAGACTACCAAAAACAACGCACGTACTCGTAAAGGAAAACGTAAGACAGTTGCTAACAAGAAAAAAGCGACTAAATAATAATTGAACCGTAGTTAAAGGTTATGGCAAAGCAGAACGAAGACAAAAAGAAAAAGAAGAAAAAAGTAGTTGTTGAGGCTGTCGGTCAGGCGCATATCAACGCTTCTTTCAATAACGTGATCATTTCACTTACCAATGCAACAGGACAAGTTATCTCTTGGTCTTCTGCAGGTAAAATGGGATTCCGTGGTTCTAAAAAGAATACTCCTTATGCTGCTCAAGTAGCTGCTGAAGATTGTTCTAAAGAAGCATTCGAAAACGGACTCCGTCGCGTTAAAGTATTCGTTAAAGGTCCCGGTGGCGGACGTGAGTCAGCTATCCGTGCTATTCACAACTCCGGAATTGAAGTAATGGAAATTGTAGACGTTACTCCACTTCCACACAACGGTTGTCGTCCTCCTAAGAAGAGAAGAGTTTAATCTATTTCAGTTGAAACAATAACAATATGGCAAGGTACAAAGGCCCCAAATCAAAGATCTCCAGACGTTACAGGGAAAACCTCTTCGGTCGTGTGGATAAGTCTCTGGAGAAGAAGAACTATCCTCCCGGGCAACATGGTCCGAATAAAAAGCGCATGAAGCAGTCTGAATATGCAGTTCAGCTTTATGAAAAGCAAAAAGCTAAATTCATTTATGGTATCCTTGAGCGTCAGTTCGAAAACCTCTTCAAAGAGGCAGCTCGTATCAAAGGGATCACCGGTCACAATTTGCTTGCGCTTTGCGAATCACGTCTTGACAATACCGTTTACCGTATGGGTATTGGTGCATCACGTCGCGCTGCTCGTCAGCTCGTTGGACACCGCCACATTACTGTTAATGGAGAAGTAATCAATATCCCTAGTTATCAGTTGAAGCCGGGTGATGTTGTAGCTGTTCGTGAACGCTCAAAAGCACTTGAGCCTATCGTGAATGCTATTGCAGGAAATTCCAAGAAGTACGATTGGATCGATTTTAATGCAGGTGAAATGAAGGGTGTGTTCATCAATCGTCCAGAGCGCGAACAAATCCCGGAAAACATCAAAGAACAACTCATCGTCGAATTGTACTCTAAATAATTAATTGAAATATGGCCATTCTTGATTTTCAAAGACCGGACAAGGTTATCATGATCAGTTCAGACGACCGTATTGGTCAGTTTGAATTCCGTCCATTGGAACCCGGTTACGGTATCACCATAGGTAACGCACTTCGTCGTATCCTACTTTCTTCACTCGAAGGTTACGCTATTACCAGCGTGAAAATCGAGGGAGTGGACCACGAATTCTCTTCCATCAAAGGAGTAGTTGAGGACATGACTGAAATCATCCTTAACCTCAAGCAAGTTCGTTTCAAGCGTCAAATCAATGCAGAAAACGAACATGTAACCATTACCATCAAAGGGCAGGAGAAACTTACTGCGGGTGACCTCGGACGTTTCACTTCATCTTTCCAGGTGTTGAATCCTGATTTGGTTATTTGCAACATGGAAAAAAACGTGAACCTGAACATGGAAATCTCCATCGCAAAAGGTCGCGGATATGTTCCTGCTGAAGAGAATAAGGTGAACAATGCATCCATTGGAACCATCTTCATTGATTCAATCTTTACTCCAATCCGTAACGTTCGTTACAACATCGAAAACTATCGTGTGGAGCAAAAAACCGACTATGAAAAACTCGTTATCGAGGTTGCATCAGACGGTTCTATTCATCCGAAAGAAGCTCTTAAAGAAGCTGCTAAAATTCTTATCCAACACTTCATGCTTTTCTCTGATGAGAAAATCACATTGGATACCATTGAAAAGCAAGAAACTGAAGAGTTTGATGAGGAGTCATTGCATATGCGTCAGTTGTTGAAAGCGAAATTGGTAGATCTTGATCTTTCTGTTCGTGCACTCAACTGCCTCAAAGCTGCCGACGTTGAAACACTTGGTGAGCTTGTTGCCTATAACAAGAACGACCTTCTGAAATTCCGTAATTTCGGTAAGAAATCTCTTACTGAGTTGGAAGATCTCGTTCATGCAAAAGGTCTTCACTTCGGAATGAATGTTGCGAAGTATAAACTTGATAAAGACTAGTAGTCTGTCCCTTAAAACGGACATTAATTTGAATGAAAAATGAGACACGGAAAAACAGTTAATCATCTTGGACGTCAGTACGGACACCGTCAGGCTCTTATGTCGAACCTTGCGTGTTCCCTGTTCCAGCATAAGCGCATCAAGACTACCGTTGCAAAAGCAAAATCGCTTCGCAAATATGTAGAGCCTTTGATTACAAAATCAAAAAACGACACTACACACAATCGTCGTACAGTATTTAGTTACCTGAACAACAAAGAAGCAGTATCGGAACTTTTCCGTACTATTTCTCCAAAAGTTGGTGACCGTCCCGGAGGATACACTCGTATCATCCGCACCGGTTTCCGTTTGGGTGATAATGCTGAAATGTGTTTTATCGAATTGGTTGACTTCAACGAATTGATGCTTGAAGGTAAAACCGATAAGAAAGCAAAAACCACACGCCGTTCACGCTCTAAGAAGAAGGCCGAAGGTTCTGCTGAAGCACCACAAACTGAAGAATAATATTTTATTCTGTATAAGAAAAGGGATCGGATTACCGGTCCCTTTTCTTTTTTGGTAGAAATACAACCGTTGGTTCAATTCTGCCGTCTATTAATTAGAAATGAGGTAGATTCTTCATAAATTGAGATAATATTTACTGGTCATGATGAAATGGTTAACTGCGGTGCTTTTTATGCTTTTTTGGAGCGCAAACGCATCGTCACAGGTGGTAATTAACGAGTGGTCCTGTTCTAACATCAACGGGTTTGCCGATAATTACGGAGAGCGTGAAGATTGGATCGAGTTTTACAATCCAACCGGAGCAGCAGTGTCATTGCAAGGATATTTTCTGAGCGATAACGTAAACAATCCCGATAAATGGGCTTTCCCCGCAGGTTCAAGTGTTCCTGCCAATGGCTATTTACGGGTAATTTGTTCGGGTAGAAATGAAGTTTCCGGAGGTTTTGTGCATGCCGGATTTAAAATGACCCAAACCAAACCCGAAGAGCTGGTTTTTTCGAGTCCAACTTTAACTGTATTGGAAAGTTATGTGTTGGAACCTGCTCAAATGGATCATTCGCGCGGAAGAACAACCGACGGTGCTGCTACCTGGACGCTTTTCACCACGCCAACTCCCGGTGCTACAAATACAGGAGCATCTCCCGAGTACACCGCACGTCCGGTAATGTCGCAACCATGCGGATTTTACAACGGAACAATTTCCGTAAGCATCACAAGCACCGATCCAACGGCAACACTTTATTACACCACCGATGGCTCAGAACCTACAACCGCTTCAACTGTATATTCCGGTCCGATTTCAATTACTGCAACAACTGTTTTGCGTGCACGCGGATTTAGCAGTACGCCCGGTGTTCCTGCATCCTTTGTAGAAAGCAATACCTATTTCATCAATGTTTCACACACCATTGCGGTGCTCTCTTTATTTGGTGATGAAGTAGATGAATTGCTTGGCGGATCGCAAATTGACGCTGATGCTACTGTTGAATATTTTGATAATACCTTAACCTTTCGAACAGAAACAAACGGTTCATCAAATGAACACGGAAACGATTCATGGGCATATGCGCAACGTGGAATAGATTTTATTTCGCAAGATGAAAAAGGTTATAATTATTCATTCGAGCATCAACTTTTTTCACGCAAAGACCGCGATAAATTTCAGCGTGTAATTTTAAAGGCAGCGGCCAATGATAATTATCCTTTTGAAGATGGAGCACACATCCGTGATGCCTATATCGCAACGCTTTCGCACGATGGCGATTTGAAAATGGATGAGCGGACTTTTGAGCCTTGTATCCTTTATTTGAACGGGCAGTATTGGGGTGTTTATGAGATTCGCGAAAAGGTAGATGATCATGATTTTACTGATTATTATTATGACCAGGGAGAATTCGATTTGCAATTTTTGAAAACCTGGGGAGGAACGTGGTCGGAATATGGCGGTGCGCAAGCACAAACCGATTGGGACGCTCTTCGAAATTTCATCAACTCAAATAACATGGCTGTGCAAGCCAATTTCGATTATGTTGATTCTTTGTACAACTGGGGCAGTTTGGTAGATTATTTTATCTGCAATTCTTATGTGGTTTGTATGGATTGGCTTAACTGGAACACCGCATGGTGGAGAGGTTTAGATACAACCGGAGACAAACAAAAATGGCGCTATACTTTATGGGATATGGACGCCTCCTTTGGACACTACATCAACTATACCGGAATTCCTGATGAATCCGCACAAGCAGATCCTTGTAATCCCGAGCAATTGCCGGATCCGGGTGGACAAGGTCATACGGAAATTTTAAATGCCTTGATGGATAATCCCGGATTCAAAACGTATTACGTCAATCGTTGGATTGAGCTTTCGAACACGGTTTTTTCATGTGATAATATGATTCCAAAGTTGGATAGCCTCATTGCGATTCTGACTCCTGAAATGCCTGCCCAAATTGCAAAATGGGGAGGCACAATGTCCGGTTGGCAAGCTGCCGTAACCGATTTGCGCACCTTCATTCAAGATCGTTGTGCTGCTATTGAAAGCGGTCTTGTTGATTGTTATAACCTAACCGGTCCATACCAAATTACCATCGATGTGCAACCTCCCGGTTCAGGTGTGGTTTATTTGAATGATATCTTGGTTCCAT
>JBIKKU010000051.1:0-12737 GCA_044360245.1 Flavobacteriales bacterium
GTTGTATGCCCAAATCGGATTTTATCTTCTTGCCTTTGGCGGATATTTTGCAGAAAAAATGCAACGCAGGGTGAAAGCTTTTTTCCTGCCGTATTATTTCACCTTCATGCATGCCGCAGCATTGATCGGAGGTGTACGCTACTTCACAGGTAAACAAAGTTCCATTTGGGAAAAGGCCAAACGCGCCTGAAATCAATTGACTTTTTTCTGTTGCGGCTTTCCCTTCTCACCCGAGAATGCACAGCCATC
This sequence comes from Flavobacteriales bacterium, assembly GCA_044360245.1. GTDB lineage: Bacteria > Bacteroidota > Bacteroidia > Flavobacteriales_D > UBA2798 > UBA2798. The sequence continues at coordinate 250 of JBIKKU010000051.1, forward strand.
GCAATGGTGTTCCTTGGCAAAAAAACGTTTGTAAAAAGTTCTTCCCAAATAAAACAATGCCGCAGCGAGAGCCAGTATGAGCAATACATTCTGCATCAGGAAAAAATTTGATAAGTGAAAAAAGCAGAACTATACGCCAATACGCCCATAAACAACAATTGCAAGATGGGCCATTTCCACGATTTTGTTTCGCGTTTTACAACGGCTAAAGTGGCCATGCATTGCATCGCAAATACATAAAACACCATCAACGATAATCCTGTAGCCAAGGAGTAGACCGGTTTTCCGTCGGGTCTCACTTCCGCCTTGAGTTTTTTAATTAGTGGTCGGTTCTCTTCTCCATCATCCTGAACGGAATAAATCGTTGCCAGTGATCCTACAAAAACTTCGCGTGCAGCAAAAGAAGTGATGAGTGAAATTCCGATTTTCCAATCGTATCCCAAAGGAGCAATTACAGGCTCAAGACCTTTACCCAATTGTCCGATATACGAATGCTCCAGGCGAACAGATCCTTCCATGCTTGCTTTTTCTTCAGGAGATTTTTCCAGGTATGAAGCTTCGGTTTTCATTTCGGTGATGCGCTGTTCTGCGGCTTGCTCACCTCCAAAACTGGCAAGGAACCACAATAAAATCGAAATCGATAAAATCACTTTTCCTGCATCCAAAACAAATACTTTTACTTTTTCCCAAACGGTCAATCCAACATTTCCCCAACGCGGTGATTTGTACGAAGGCAATTCCAACATGAGGAAACTTTTTTCGCTTGTTTTGATAAAGGCCTTTAAAATGGCTGCAATCAGCAATGCAGAAATCAATCCCAAGGCATACAAAGCAAAAAGTGTAAGCCCCTGTAAACTCACAAATCCAAACACTTTTTCATTTGGAATAACCAATGCAATTAAAAGCGTATATACCGGAATGCGCGCACTGCAACTCATCAAAGGCGCAACGAGAATGGTGATTAATCGTTCTTTCCAATTGCTGATGGTGCGTGTGGCCATGACACCGGGAATGGCACATGCAACGCTCGACATTAAGGGAACAACAGATTTTCCGTTCAGTCCGAGTGGACGCATCAATCGATCCATGATAAACACTACCCTTGCGAGGTATCCGCTTTCTTCGAGAATGGAAATGAAAAAAAACAACATGGCAATCTGCGGAACGAAAACCACAACACCACCAATCCCCGGAACAATTCCTTGTGCAAGTAAATCCGTAAAATTTCCTTCGGGTAAATTATGCTGCAACCACCCACTCAATGCTGCAAACTGTCCATCGATGAAATCCATCGGAATGGAAGCAAAAGTGTAAATGAATTGAAAGAGCACCATCAAAATGGCTGCAAAAATGAAATACCCCCAAAACGGATGCACCAAAAAACGATCTATGGCAATGCTCCGCTTATCGGCAGATTTATCGGGATTGTGCAAAATCTTAGGAAGCAAATCACGAATCAGATCGAAACGGTCACCGGCTTCTTTGGATTGTGCTGCTTCATTATCGATTGGAGCCAATTGAAAACCGGGAAGAAAAAAGGTATCCGCTTTTTTTAAATCGTGTTCGGCAATTGCTTCACGCAAACGATCAATTCCCAATCCAACACGTGCATTGGTTTCAACGATACGTGTAAGTGGAAAACGCTCCGCCAACAAGGCAAGATCAATTTTACTTCCCTTACGCGATGCAACATCCGACATGTTCAACACAAGAATCGTCGGAATTTTTAAATCGTAAATCTGCGTAAACAAAAACAAATTCCGCTCCAGGTTAGCTGCATCAACAACAACCAATGCTAAATCGGGATAGTGTTTGTGCTGTGGATTGTTGAGTACTTCATATACCACACGTTCGTCGTTGGAACGCGGATAAATGCTATACGTACCGGGAAAATCAATAAGGGTGTGTTCCTGCTCTTTGATGCGGAAAACACCCGATTTCAAATCGACAGTAACGCCGGGAAAATTTCCAACGTGCTGACGCATTCCGGTGAGGAAATTGAAAACGGAACTTTTTCCGGTGTTGGGATTTCCAAAAAGAGCAATCTTCATTTGCGTTGTGTTCGATCTGCCGGACTACTGCACTTCAATCAACCTGGCTTCGTCGAGACGCAAAGATAAAATATAATCCCCCACCTCAACGGCAATGGGATCACCAAAAGGAGCTTTAAAAAGGACACGCAATTGCTGACCGTTCACCACGCCCATCTCCAGCAATTTGGGACGCAGCGGTGAATCCAAAATGTCCTTCACGCGGACAGTTTCCAGAAAAGGTACAGATGTAAGTAAACGTTCCATTTGGCTAGAATGTGAACAAAAATAACCAAGATGCAGGACATGGCTTATCCCCTAAACATGGTATTTTAATGGAGAATTGAGGTAAAACAAGCCTTATTCGGCATCAAGGTGCGTAATCACTTCGAACTGACTTCCCTTTTTGCGCAACAATCCAAAAGCATCACCTTCCACAAATCCCCAAATGGCCATGAAATCCTGATTGGACTTGAGTTTTTTCAAAGCCTCACGAAGTACCAGTCCCGTATAACCCAAACATACGAGATACTCGGCATACTCGCGTTCATCCTGATCGAACTCCTGCAATTCAAAAGCATAGGCCACTTCATATAAACCCGGCAATAACAAAGGCTCTCCGAAATCAGCACAATCGTAGGACCATTCCGTAGCATCATCGGCAGGATTGCAGGTTTTGGAAAAACCAACTTCCAGATTCATGCCTTCGATATCGTCCATGTGAGCGGTCTCTACACCCAGCCAAATTCCGGTACTTTGAGGAAAGCGATCGTAATTTTTTTGCAACCATTCCGCGGCCAAATCAATATCGTCCTCAAGTTCCATTTCCATAAACTCGCCCCAGATTTCCGATTCAAAATGCTCCTCTCCAAGTGCAAGAATATTTTCAAAGGCATCGGTAGGATCTTCACTGCGGGCAATGATTTCCAGCATTTCGTCCAGGGGCATGTATTCTTCGCTCATGAATGGGAATTTTTACGAAGGTACAAAGCCCGGGACATTCCCTGAAATCCAAATTGATTCCCAAAACAGGAATTATCCACATAAGGATTCTTCATAAAGTGCCCGAAATAAAGGCATTCCACAACAAGGCACGCTAGTTGAAAAGGTTTTGGCACCAAACCTATGGCCATGAAAAGCAAACTCGACCTTATCGATTTCCTCCGTGGATTTTCCATTTTTACCATTGTGGTTTACCACTTTCTGAAAGCTTTAAAAATATCGCCAACGGTCGATCAATTGATTCAGTTTGGTGGAACCGGCGTGCATTTGTTCATGTTGCTTTCAGGATTCGGGTTGTATTTGTCGTATTTACACAAACCCATTGCTTACGGACAATTTCTCAAAAAGCGCATGAGTAAAATTTATTTACCGCATGTGGTCATTGTACTTTTTTCATTGCTTGTGGCCTTCTTTATTCCGATTTACGATGTATCGGGATATGCCTTTTTGGGTCATGTGTTGTTTTACAAAATGTTCGACAATGCGATCATTGGTTCCTTTGGTTACCAGCTTTGGTTTTTATCTGCCATCATTCAATTCTACCTGGTGTTTCATTTGTTGGTTTTCGCCAAGAAAAAAATTTCAAGTCCTTGGGTAATTGTCATTGCACTTAGCATCAGCGTTGGATGGGGATTGTTTGTAGTGCAAAGCGGACACGCCAACGAACGCAACTGGAATAGTTTCTTCCTGCAATTTTTATGGGAATTTATGCTCGGTATGGTGCTTGCATCATGGTGGTACCGCGGAAAACAAAAACAATTAGCAACACCTGTTTGGCTTATTCTTGGCATAACGGGGGTAACGCTCTATGCCTTGCTCGCATTGAAAATGGGACAAACCGGTCGCCTGTTCAATGACATTCCGGCTTTGGTTGGCTATTCTTCACTTGCCATTTTTTTATACCGAATCAATATCCCTTATGTCAATTCTTTTTTCCGATTCACCGGTGAAATTTCGTTCTCACTTTACCTCAGTCATGTGTTGATTTTTCTCAGTCTAAAATACCTCCTCGATGCCTTGGGTGTAAATGGTTTTATCACGCTATCCCTTGCATTGGTGTTGAGTTATGTGTTTTCATTCTACTACCAGAAATTCATCAACAAAACCTATAAAGTGATGGGCATTTAGGGGGCGAATTGGATCAGATTAGAGTTCAATTGCGCAGGTAAATTTTTATGGCACAGTGAAAAGAATCTTCAGTTTGCATCAAGAGCTGTTTACGGAAATATAAAAGTTAGTGATTCCATTCGCGAATAGGATTATCGGTCAAGATGATCGTCATGAACCAATATCCACTAACCGAAATGCACGCTTTGTTTGTTCGATTTCACTCTTGCCAATTCCAAATTTCTTGGACACGCTACGCCAGTTTGAAAGTTGAAGTCGCATTTCCTTTAAGATACCCGCTGCTCTTTCATTTTTCAATTGATACAGATAGGCTGTTTCTAAAGCCAAAGTGATGTCTAATTCATTATTATTTTCAGAAATATTCAAGGTTAAACCATTTCCCATTTCATTAGGGTTCATATCATAAGCGGGAGATAAACGCCACCCTTTATTGGTAAGCATAAATCCATGATTTCTCAAATGATCGTCAGTATTAGAGACCAAAATATTAAATGCCATGCGTCGCCATAGTTGCTCTAAATCTTCTTTCGCTTCAGGACTATTTTGCATAATAAAACCAACCAGATCAAGGTATCCAACACCATCTTCATGATTGGCACCATTCTGGAGAGCTAAAAGAGTCATGCCTGAAGCAAAATGAATTCGTTTTTGTTTTTTCGTTCTATCGAATCGTTTGGATAAATAGGTATGATGCCTTCCTGAAAATTTTTGCAATCGCGCTTCCGGAACATAAATGCCGCATACTTTTGCTAATTCGTGTAATACCATCTCCCAAGCACCCGTATTTTTCTCATCCCTTGAACTTGGAAATTTTGCAATCCAAAGATTTCCTTTATCATCCATGACGCTGGCTTTTGGTCTGGCTCCTCCTAATGACGATCCCGGATCAATCAACATATTCAACCATTTGGCATATCCCGGGTCATTCATGGCATCATCACGTTCAAGCTTTAAACTCGCTTGTTCTAATTCTCGGAGTGATGTCCAAGGCGGTGTTGCCATTTTCTTCAGGTTATTCATAAATGGACCATCTTCACTTAATTTAAATCGCACTCCCCCCATACGATGTCCGTCAAAAACACCCAATAAATAATCACTTTCAAAAAGCGTTCTTTCTTCCCGATTTTCTTCTTTTGCCAACCATGCTTCTTTTCTTCGCATCAGGAGCCTACCCCAACGGTCGGGAGATGAATCAAGAAATATTCCAAAATTGCTCTTTTCATCAGGTAAATATTGCATGCCCTTGTAAAACGCTAATTGAGGATCCAAGTATAAAATCGGATTTTGATGTTTTATCCAGGACTCATTGTATTCAAATGAAAATATTTCTTTGCCGCGCAATCGTTGTGAAGTCAGAACCCCCATCAATTGAGCTTCTTCCAGGAATTCCCAATCTGCATAAACCCATATTTTTTTTTCGTTTTGCTTCATGGCTTTTTTGTTTGTTTCGGAGCTCGTTTTGGTGTTTTGATTCCTGCGTCTTGCAATTTTCTTCCTAAAGGATCTGCTGCAGCAACCATGGTTAAATCTTTTTCCAATCCTAAAACAAATAGCACTTGCAAATAGCTTCCAATAGCAACGGTGGGACTACCCTGTTCTATATTATAAATGGTTTTCCTGCCAAGCCCTGAGCGTTCAGCAATTTGCTCTGCGCTCAATTTTCGACGTAATCGTGCCAGCTGTATATGCTCGCCTAATGCTTCTAAAATCTTCAAATTTTTAGGGAGTATCACAAGTGCTGTCTTCATATAACTTGTCTTATAAAGGTCAAATATACAAAATTTTATCCTTTTTATGACAAGTTATTAAATCAACCCAAAATGAAAGCCTCCAGAATTAGCTACCATTACCATTCTTAAATTTTGTAGCTTCAAAAACGCAATGAGATCACCGGGAACGGGATCAACAAAACCGAAAGTGCAACGAAAACAATAAAATCAATAATTTTTTTGAAAACTATTATGGAGCTTTTCATCAATGTCATGCGACTGTGTAGCCAATAGTATGGAAACGAAAATCAATTGCTTTATCCCGCCGCTCCTTCAACCCATTTTACCCAAACCTTCCCATAAAGCGCGACGGTAGGATTTGAAATGGGCTTTCGATTGACGGAAATTGCGGAAAAGATTTACCGGACAAGAAAAAAAATAGATATATGCCACTGCAAGAAATTTATACGGTTGCTTGAAATTGCGGCGTGCAAACCAAATGCGGTTACGGTTAAGGTAATAGGTTTTTAATGGACTATTCTTTCCGGTACTCATCGATTCTTTATGAAAAATATGCGCTGCAGGCTGCACCAACACAGTGTATCCCGCTTCGCGAATACGCAAGCTCCAATCAAATTCCTCGGCATAGAGAAAATATCCATCCCACATCGGACCAACTTTTTCCAAACATACACGGTTAATCATCATGGCCGCACCATGAATGGAATACGTATTGGAAAGTTGAAATTGTCCTTTGTCTTTTTCGCCAAAACCAACTGCAGATGTGCGTAACGTAATCGGATGCATATCGCGAAAACCCGCAAACTGCAAGGTATCCGGCGTATGGTGAAAAATAATGCGCGGAGATACAATTCCGCCTTTGGGTGTTGATTTTAAAGTGTCGATTAAAACCTCAATGCTACCATCCGGTATTTCAGTATCGTTGTTGATGAAATAAAAATAATCTCCTGTTGCTTCAGGAATTGCCAGATTATTTCCTCCGGCAAAACCCAGATTTTTTTCGCTGCGTATGATTTTTGCTTCAGGAAATTCGCGCTGCAAGACCGATGCTTCCTCAGGTTCCGAACCATTGTCCACCACGATGGTTTCCAAATTTGGATAAGTCAATTTGCGCACCGACAAAAGCAATTCGCGGGTTTGTTGCAATCCGCGAAAGTTGACGGTAATCAATGTGACTTTGGGTTTAGTCAGTAATGAGTTTTCCATCGAGGTCTTTTGCTTTATTTTTTTGCCAAATCCGCATGACTTCAAAATAGCCAAGCGATGAATAAATGATGCAATTCAAAGGGAACTGAATCACCACCGAATTCCCGTAATTGGCAGCCAATGCGCCTAGAATTCCACCCAACAATGCCACTCCCCTGCCTCGCAATTCTTTATCAGGATAATTCCACAACATCAATCCCGCTCGCGTGAGTAAAACACCCCAAATGAAAAAATACATGTACAATCCAAACCAACCTGTTTCGGCATGAATAACCACGAATCCTCCATCGGTTCCTTTCACCACCGAATCATCACCCAAAAATCGAGAGCCAAATTTTCCTGATGTTCCCAATCCTCGTCCAAAGGGCTTTTCATTCATGTACGCCGCATAGGCAGCACGCGCCTCTTGACGGTATTTTAATGATCCGTTATCGGGATCGAAAGCAGAACGCATACGCGAGATGGTATAGTTTCCTTGTCCGATGGTGGTGAACAACAAAAAGAAAATGGCCAATGAAAACAGTATTGCTCCGGTTAAAATGATGCGCACATTTTTGGAAAAAACCAGGTAAACGATAAATCCGGTTAAAGGAATAACCAATGAACCGCGTGTACCGGAAATAGCCAAACCGTAGTAACAGAAACCTCCGGCAATAATGTAATACCACTTCTTCCATCCCGAGGAATGAAAAGCTGTTACAAATGCAACAAGCGATAAAAATGCCTGTGCAGCACCTGCAGTACCGGCATCCAAATACATTCCAAACACACGTAATTGTCCCCACAACATGTGAGTAAGCAATTTAGGTTCGAGGTATTTATTGTCCACCGGACCTAATCCTACATGTTTCATTTTAATCGACCAAAAGGATCCGATAAATCCGATAGTGATGAGGAAATCAATGTAAAACATGAAATCGCGTTTGCGGTTGGCAGCCATAACCACCAATACGAAACAAAAGAGGATGTAGAAAAAATATTGACGAATGGAATACGTCCATGCCTGGGCACTGACTGCTTCGGGATTGAAGTATTGCATCAGGGAATAAAAGGTCCACAATCCAATCATGCCCATGCTCACATTGCGCAATTGGGTATAATCTGCTTTTCGGAATCCGCGAAAAAACATACCGAGCAGACCAATCACCAAAAAGCCATCTACCAAAAGGGCAACAGGTTGTGTGGCTCCGGTGTAGTACAAAATATAGCGATCGGGAATGGCCATGGTAATGCCGTAAAACACCGCAGCGAGCCAGGCCCATTTAGGATGTTTGAAGGCTGCAAGCAGAAACAAAACGAATCCTGCGATTACAGGAATAATCACGAATCCACCAATGCCAAAACGTGCAATGAGGTTGGCAAAAAAGAGGATAAATGCGAAAAGCACCAGCAACACCCAGGGTTGTCTGATGCGATCGGATCCTGCATCTATCAATACCAGACTCATATCATATTTGTGCGCGTGAACCGAATTCGAAACGTGCAAGCTTCACGATAAAGCTCATGAGTTTTCCGCGTTTGCGTGGAAGATCGCCAATGAAATCTTCGGTGATAAATAATTTTACGCCATTGAGCATTCCAATAAAGGGAGCGTCCGTCATGGCTTTGATTTGTGCCAGAGCATTATCATCGGCTTTGTTCCAAATTCTATTCGACCTCGCCATAAACACAACGGCATCTGCACTCTTCAACCATTTCAAAGGAATGGGATATTCCAGCAATGGTGGAAGTTCAAAAAGGATAATGTCTTTTTCGTTGTAGTCCTCACCAATCATTTCATTCAAATCCTTTTCTTCTTCTACCGTTTTTGGCCAAACAAAACGAGTGGTTTCCGCCATCTCCTGCTGAAGGGATTCCATGGCTTTTACTTTGATACCGTGTTCGTGCGGGACTTCAGGTTCCATAGATTTGATTTTATAACCCAGGTTGACAAATCGTTTGGAAAGCAATTTAGTGAGCGTGGTTTTTCCTTCACCCGGACGAGTACTCGCGATGAAAATGATCATCGGTTGTTTGTCGGTTTCTGCTCTGCGCAATAAAATTTTACGCAAGACCTGATCTGCAGCGCGTGCAAAAATCTTGTCGAAGAAAATGCTTTTGGTGACTTTAATAAATTTAGGAAAAGCCGAGATTACAGCAATGTCAGTAAACTTCTGAAAGCGTTCAGGTGTTTGAATGGTTGAATCGATGACTTCCAGAATAATGAGCCATGCCAAAATCAGCACAAAGCCCATGATTCCACCAATAATAATTAACGATTTGCGTTTGGATGGTTGTGCACTCGGTGGTGTGCGTGGCGGATCCATGATTTTTAATTCGGTGGTCATGGATATGTTTTGTTCACGCAATTTCGCCAGGTTCAAGGCCTCAACCATGCGCAGGTATTCGCTTTCGAGAATGTCAATCTCGCGCTCGAACTTCACCATTTGCGATCCGATCGGAGCCATTTCGGAATAAATTTCCGAATACTCAATTCGGCGTGTATCAAACACCAACAAACGTGCTTTGATACTGGCAACTTTCAAAAGGTTATCGAACCATGCGGAAATAACTTCTTTGGAATCCATTCCGGCAGTTGAATTTTTTGCAGCATAAATCTGGGACAAATTCGAAGTAAGCAATTGCTTTAACGAATCGGATTCACGCTCCAAATCGGCCAGGTATTTTTTATCGCCGTCTTTCAATTCAGGCATACCGCGGATGATGGAGATTTTTTTATTGACTTCCTCGAATTGAATTTTGCGTTGGAATACCTCCTGATTTTTTTTCATCATCGCTTCATTCAATCCAATTTTTTCTTCGGAGGTTTTCAGCGCAGCTTCGGTTTCGGCAAGAGCGAGTTTTTCTTTGTGGTTTTCATTTTCAAAATCCTCTTTCTTTTGCGCAATGGCACGCACTTGCTCGATGTAATCCAGAATTTTATGTTCTTCACGAAAAGCAAGAATTTTCTTTTCCGCTTCTTCTAATTTTTGATAAGATGCCTGAACTTGTTTTTCGAAATATTCAACCACACTTGAACTTTCACTTAGTTTCAAGCGGCGGTATTTCTGAATGATTACCTGAATAAAAACATCTACCGTGGTTCTCGCCACTAGCGGATCATCGGTGGAAAACGAAATCTTTACAAGGTCAGAGGTTTTAATACGTGTAAATGAAATTTGCTTCATGGTATGCATACCGTAATATTTGGTATACGAATGAATCAGTTTATACACCGGATTGTCGATGCCTTTTTCCAATTCGGTTTTTAAATTCAAAAAGGTGGCTTCGGAATTGCCATCGACTTTTGCCTTTGTCCGTATTTCCTCGGGAAGCGATCGGTTGAGATGAGCTTCGGCTTGTTTGGTAAGGATTGGTCCATGCGAAGTATCGTTGGCGACATGTGTAGCCAGAATACGCAAAGCGACTTCTTCACGCACCATGTCCGATTCCATCACCGTAAGTAAATTCTCAAAAACCGACTGGGTTACAAACCTTCCACCTTCTACTCCGGCTCCTCCATCCACATTCATACCCGATGCAAAACCGGTGTAAATGGTAGAATCGACGGTGTATATCGGAATTTCTTTGCGCGTCAGAAACCAAACCGAACCTGCACCAATGGTTATGGCAAGAAGGATCAACCATTTGTGTACGTTGATCAATCTTAATATCTGGTAGAAACTCATAGGATGAAGAGTTGTTCGAAAGAGAGCCCTGTGATCAATCCAAGATACTGAAAAGATAGACTCAAATCACTTTTAGCTTTCTCAAAAGCAATCAATTGAGAGTTGTACAACATTTCGATATTGAGGTACTCCGATAAGGACATCCGTGCTTGTGCGTAGGCATTTTTTGCTTCTTCCAGACGAAGCTCCATGTCCGTGCGGATTTTATTCTGAATCGACAATACCTGCGCATTGAGAATCACTTCCGCGTATTGGTCCATCACCAAACGGGTAACGGTGCGTTCAATCAATTCAATTTGCATTTTAGATTGCTCCAAAGTGGCATTGGCTTTCTTGATGCGTTGCTGGTTTTGCAACAACTCACCGATACTAAAAGTGACGAATGGTCCGAAATTGAAAACCGTTGTTTGACTAGTAGACAAGGTCTGAAAACCCACAGTTTGATCGGTTACATCAACATTACCGTTTCCGATGGTGAGACCGGCTTTAAATTTTACAATGTTGAACCAAGCAGCGCGGGCACTGGACAAATCTGCCTGCATCGCCAAAACTTGTGCTTCTTGCATGCTGATTTCCGGTGCTACGGTAATGGCTGAATCAATCAATTGAGCCATGGGTAATAATCGCGCTTTTATGATTTCCGGATCAGATAATTTTATGAGCAAACTATCCGCAGCCGGTTGTGCTTTTACTGCCAATCCCGACAATAAAAGCACAAAGAGCATCAACGTTCTCATACATTATCTTTTTGAAGGAGTGCAGGAATAGTGCGTGCAATCAATTTGATATCGCCCCAGAAGGAATGCGTGCGTGCATAGGTGTTATCCAATTCGCGACGTTCATCCGCATCCATATCCTTTTTACCACGTTTGGTCACTTGCCATAAACCTGTGAGTCCGGCAGGTGCCATAAATCTTTCGATGGCTTTGTCGGTTGTAAGTTTCTCGGCTTCATAAAGGGGAAGCGGACGATTTCCTACAATGGACATGTGACCGAGAAAAATATTAAACAACTGCGGAAGCTCATCGATACTGGTGTTGCGGATGAAATGTCCGAGTCGAGTAACACGCGGATCGTTTGAAATTTTTACAAACGCCTGGTCTTGTTTTTCCTTGCGTTGTTCAATGAATAAGTTTTCGCAAATTTCTTTTCCGTCAATCACTAGAATGCGTGAACAAGCTTTGCCTTGTGCTTCACATTTTTTACACGTTGCAGGAGCAGAAGTATTTTCTTTTTTGGCATACTGATTCAGATGTTGCATGTTGGCCAGCAAATGGTCGGCATCCGTGCGCATCGATCTGAATTTGTAAAAAGGAAACACACGGTAACCTGTGCCTACACGTTTTGAAATGTAGAATACCGGTCCCTTGGAATCGACTTTTATCGCTGCTGCAACTAGCAGAAGAATGGGAGAAATAGCGAGAATGGCTGTCCCGGAAACCACTACATCAAATGCGCGTTTGGTAAAGGAAATGCGGTATTCGGGACGAGCAATTTTGAGTATCCCGCTTTGCAGATTTTTTTTGTAGGTCAATAACCAATCCAATCGTTTGGAAAGCACTTCAGCCTGAAGCGGTTTTTCCCAAATATCATCCACCTTACGCTGACGAGCATCATCGCGCAATTCTGCCACTACATGATCGGTAAGCACTACAAATACGACCTCATCGAGATTGTATTCGTTATCGAGAATTTCTTTTACAGAAGTACCGGAAGTCAGCGCT
>JBIKKU010000063.1:0-11393 GCA_044360245.1 Flavobacteriales bacterium
TGATCGGCAACAATTACAGAAGGCAATCCTTCGGCATGTTCAAGCCATTCAATAGCACCAAATGCCGTTGAAACATTGGCGATTTTTCCATCCGGAAAAATGCGGTGAAGGGCCACGATGACTTTGACGTCATTTCCGATATAGAGCAGTGAACTTTTCATGGTGGTTGATTTTAGGTTGGTTTGGATTTGGACGTTTTTTTTGAGGATCAACTTGCCAGTGAGTAGCGTCTGAGGAGGTTTTCGATACGCACCAACAATTCTTCGGGGTTGAAAGGTTTGAGGAGGAAATCATCTGCACCTTTGCGCAATACATCAATGCGATCGTCACTTTTTTCGGATCCTGAAAGAATCAACACGGGAATTTCTTTGAAGTAGCCCGATGCACGCACTTGCGTTACAATTTCTTTACCCGACATTCCCGGCATTTGCAAATCGGCAATCATCAAATCGGGAGCTTTGTTTTCCTGCAACCATTTCATGGCGGCAATACCATCTTCTACCGGGATTACGGTATAAGTCTGACCCAGGAATTTTTCCAGCAACATGCGGATGGCCGGGTTATCGTCTACGAGGAGTATTTTCTTTTTCATGGTTTCTTGTTTTGTTCTTCCAATGACCAAAAACATACCATGCCATGCCAAACCCAGTAAAATCGGGCAATGCAGAAAAATCCGGATTTAATTATTTTCCCATAATTGGACAGAAAACGGAAATTGGGAAAAATTCCGAAGCATAAAATGGGATTAGATTTCAGGAAAAGTATAGCCAAATTGGGAAAAAACACTCCATCATTGTGATCTGAAATTCAAACCATTAACCCCATAGGCCTGATAATTGCGGTATCACCAAAAAAAGAATGTATGGTGTGGCTAGGATTTCTGAGTGCAGTATTGGTGATTGCAGTATGGATTAACAAAAATGCAAACCGAAGAAGAAGCAGGTATTGGAGAAAAGTTGCGCTGGATCCTTATGTGCATTTTAGGAAACACAAACGGAATCATGTCCGAAAAAAGGTTTCTCCAAAACAAAAAAGTAAAATCATTCTTATCGGAATAACGGAATACAGAAATCCGATTTTATAAACTTCCACCGAAGTCCATTACACAATTCCAATTGTATTCTTTGTGCTCTTGTATGGAAACTCCAACATGCGTGTATTGCTTGTGCAAAATGTTTTTGCGGTGACCTTTATCCGAAATGCCTTCGTCAATCAATAAGCTCATTACAATGTTAATGGCTTTGCTGTTTCCATAATCGCAATTTTCGCCGATGGGATTGTATTTGGCTTCGTATTTTTTGAAGCGTTTGGAAAAATTCTGATGTCCTTCTTTTCCTTTTTTACCATTCGTTACCGCATGCTCCTTGGCTGCATTGAACAAAGATTCACTCGGTTGAAGCATGGCTAAACCTTTTACTTTTCCAAGGTCTTTAATTAAGGATGTAGTAAAGGATGATTTTTTTACTCCGTTATCATCGTAATATTTCTTTACCCAGGTATCTGCAAACAATTTCCCATCCAAGCGGGCCAGATTGCAAAGAAATATCACTTGTTTTTCTTCTTCCGTCATGTAGTTTGCCTTTGCTGCTGTATTGGCTTTGGCTTTCATTTCTTCGGTCCATTTCGAAAAGGGGTATTTCTCTTGAGCATTCAAAAGGATCCCGCAGAAAAAAAACAAAACGAAAAAAGAAGATTTCATAAACCAAAAAGCTTCAAAGGTTGTACCAAACTATTTCAATTCTGCACGTTTAAATTCACTGGTGGTATGGAATACGATTTCGGCATAATTCTGTTCCGCCATTTTAAGCAGGAATGGAGATTCTGCCAGATAAACGAGATTTCCGTCTTTATCGTGTGCCACATTGGTTTGCTTAATGCGGATAAATTCTTCCAATTGTGTTTGGTTGTCGGAAGTAATCCAACAAGCCTTAAACATATTGAGCGGCGAAAAAGAACATGAGGCTCCGTATTCGTGTTTCAAGCGGTATTGAATTACTTCGAACTGAAGCTCTCCCACTGTACCAACAATCTTGCGATTTCCGGGTTGAGCGATGAACAACTGCGCAACACCTTCATCGGTCAACTGCTGAATTCCTTTTTCCAATTGCTTGGTTTTCATTGGATCGTTGTTCACCAATTCGCGGAAAATTTCAGGAGAGAAACTCGGAATTCCCTGATACAACATGTGTTCTCCTTCGGTGAGTGTATCACCAATTTTGAAATTTCCGGTATCGTATAAACCAACTACATCTCCGGGATAGGCTTCATCAATGATGCTCTTCTCGGATGCCATAAACGAAGTTGGATTGGCAAATCGGAATTCTTTTCCTAAGCGCACATGATGGTAAAAGGTACTGCGCTCAAACTTACCCGAGACAATGCGCAAAAAGGCAATACGGTCGCGGTGTTTGGGATCGAGATTGGCGTGGATCTTAAAAACAAATCCCGAAAATTTCGGTTCGATGGGTTCAACAAAACGTTTATCGGTCGGGCGACCTTGGGGTGTTGGAGAAATGCGAATGAACGCATCGAGCAATTCCTGCACACCAAAATTGTTCAGTGCCGATCCAAAAAATACCGGAGCTACTTCTCCCGCCAAATAACGCTCGCGATCGAAGGTGTCGTAAACTCCTTCAATCAAATCCACATCTTGTCGCAACTGATTCGCACCTCGGTCACCAACAATTTCATCCAGTTCATGGGATGCTAAATCATTTACTTGAACCACTTCTTTGGCAATACTGGTTTTGCTGGCTTCGAATAGGTTCAGGTTTTTCTCGTAAATGTTGTATACTCCTTTAAACGTTGCACCAATTCCGATAGGCCAGGAAAGCGGCCGAACACGTATACTGAGTTTTTCTTCAAGTTCATCGAGCAGATCGAATGCATCACGACCTTCGCGGTCCATTTTATTGATGAAGATGATAACCGGCGTATTGCGCATGCGACAAACACTCATCAGTTTTTCGGTTTGCTCCTCTACCCCATTGGCACAGTCAATTACCAGAATGACACTATCCACGGCTGTAAGAGTGCGGTAGGTGTCTTCAGCGAAATCTTTGTGACCGGGAGTATCCAAAAGATTGATTTGCAGTCCGCGGTAATTAAACGCCATTACCGAAGTCGCCACAGAGATTCCACGCTGCTTCTCAATTTCCATGAAGTCGGAAGTCGCGGATTTTTTAATCTTATTGGATTTTACAGCTCCTGCCGTTTGTATCGCTCCACCGAACAAAAGGAGTTTTTCCGTCAAAGTGGTTTTACCCGCATCCGGGTGGGAAATAATGCCAAACGTACGGCGCTTGTGAATTTCAGTTTCAAACATGGCGCAAAGATATTTATTCTGCACCCAATGCGAAGAGGGAATGGGGAAATGTTTAGGATTTCGGCTTCAATTTAAAGGCCTAAAAAGTAGCGAAAATGGCAATGGGCCTTATTGAGGTTCTTCGCTGAATGCCCGAAATTGACAGGATTCAGGAATGAACAACAAACTACCATCGCCATAGCTCAGAAATCGGAAATCGTGTTCCATAGCATAGTCATATACTTCTTTCCATTTTTCACCAAGAATCGCAGCAACCAACAAAATCAGCGTACTTCCAGGTTGATGGAAATTGGTAAACAAAGCATGAGATAAGCGAAATTGATATCCCGGAGCAATGATGATGGAGGTCCTTGTTTGAAATTCATGCAAATCCTTACGGTTCATCCAATCTACCAGAGCCTGCAGCGCTCGTTCCGGCGATAAACCAAGGGCAGGAAAATCGTAGGCTTGCCATTGATCGACAAGCAAATCAGACGCCTCCAGATCGGGATGTCGCAATACTTTTTCGCCCAACCAGTAAAGCGATTCCAAAGTGCGCATGGAAGTTGTTCCAACAACAGCACGAAATTCATTTATGGATTTGAGCAATTGTAGCAGCGTATTTTTTCTTACCATCAAAGTTTCGGCATGCATGTCGTGAAAAGCCATGGTATCGGCCTTTACAGGCTTGAAGGTTCCGGCACCGACATGCAAAGTAAGAAACAGACTTTCTACCTTTTTTTCTTCCAAGGCTTTAAAAATTCGCTTGGTAAAATGCAATCCGGCCGTGGGTGCAGCCACACTTCCTTCTTCTTTGGCATAAACGGTTTGGTACCTTTCGGCATCAATGTTTTCTGTATCACGTTTCAGGTATGGAGGTATAGGCAAAGCACCTGTGCGATCAAGTAATTCGGCAAAACTCAGGTTTTGGGTCCAGGTAAATTCAACCAGAAAATGATCTGACTTTCGCTCAAGAATACATGCATTAAATGGCAGTGCATCATCCCAGGATTTCAAATGCGGATCCATGGTCTTGGACGCACCACCTACCAAGGTTTTCCAGACCACCTTACCTACAGCCGACATGCTTTGCGCCATATCTGCGGGTTCGGACGGATCCAAACAAAACACTTCAATTTTTTTTCCGTTCACGTTTTTAAAAAACAAACGCGCACGAATTACCCTTGAATCATTAAAAACCAATTGCGCATGTTCGGGCACAAATGCAGCAACATTTTTATACTGCTCCTCCTGAATATTTCCATTTTGCCAAATCAGTAATTTGCTCGCATCGCGTTCCTCCAGAGGATATTTGGCAATACGTTCCTGAGGAAGTTCGTAATGAAAGTCGCGAATGGCAATGGTTCTGGGGTCGACGGATGAGCTCATGAAAAGTTGTGTGACGACAAAAATAACACAGGTTTACTTTTCTCCGAAGGCAAAAGCTTTGCGAATGATGGCAAAATATTTTTCATCCCTTCCGTAAACATCGTAATGAAAGAAAATATTACCGAGAGAATCAGCGGTGGAAGTAATGTAATCGACTTCAATCGGAATGTATTTTTTCAATCCGTAACGCACTTCACTCTCTGCTTTAAGTGCCCAATTGCGTAGGGTATCGGCTGTTACTGTATCCTTAGGCCATTGCTGTTCCCATACCAATTCACCCAAACGAAAAGGATCCTGCAAACGCATACAACCGTGCGAAAATGGACGCACATCACGCTTGAATAATGGTTTCATTGGTGTATCATGCAAATACACATCGTATTTATTCGGGAACCAGAACACAATCAATCCCAAACTATTCCAAGTGCCGCCATCCTGACGAATACGGTAGGGGAAATAATCTTTGCTCAACCGTTTCCAATTGACAGATCCAATGCTAACCGGATTTTTTTTCAAATCGAAAATACGGTAATGGTGTTTGTGCATGTAGTTCGTATCGCGTTTTACGAAAGGCAAAATTTCTTCTGTGGAGATACTGTGCGGAACATTCCAAAAAGGATGCAAGGTAAAATAACGTACAGATGCTCTTAATTCAGGCGTTTGATGATCGGGCAAACCGGTGACCACACGTGCCAGGTAAATAATAGAATCGTTGCGCAACACATGCAATTCGTAGGAAGGAATATTGATGTGAAATTGAAAATCCATTGTACGGTTTTTCCAGCGCCACTTCTCCATGGCAAGGGCAGCCATCAGAAAACGTTCGTAATTGGAAGTCTCCAACACCCATTTGGATTGCTTTCCGGGTTTCCCGTCGATATCCAGTTTATGTGCAGCTTGCAGATTTTTCAACGCATTTACAACCAGAGAATCCACTTTAACCGTTGCGGTATCGAGCAATTCCATTTTCAGCAACACTTTTTTTGCTTCGGTCCAAAATCCAACAGAATCCTTTTTGGATTCGGGAATACTAAACTCATCCTTCCATTTGGAGCTTGCCGCCGACCATCTGGAAAGTGCTTTTCGCATCAGCCTGTATTCAATGAAATCGGGTTCGTAGGCGGTAATGCGTGCTGTGAGGTTTTCGGAAGTCGTTTCTTGCAGGTACTTTACCAAATCAAGTGGAATGGAATCGCGTTTTAAAGCAACACCCATGCTTGCAGTGTCAATAAAGCCTTCGGCGATAAAAACAGTTTGCAGGAAAAAGGCATTACTCAACAAGACATCCGCTTGAGCAAGGTATTTGCTTTGTAAGACATAGTTTTCGGTATTGCTTGCAGAATCAAGTCGTGCGCGCATGGCACCATAGAAAAACCAATCCGGATCGAATCCATAAGCCCATGCGGAATCCAGAAATCCCAACATGTTTTTCCCTAGATCATTTGCAGCATGAAGGTCGACCCAAAAGGGACGGAATTCTCTTGCTTCATAAAACCTACGCAATTCGGCTGTAGATAAACACAACATCGAATCGATATACAAAGCATCATTTCCTGCTGAAAAAAGTCCACGCAATTCATCATGAAGCATTTGTTCCTTTTCCTGATCGGTTAGACTGTCTTCCGCAACAAATCCGGGCTCGCTATTGCCGCAACGCAAAAACAGAAAAAGCAAAGCGGCCCCGAACAAAAAGGTTGTCCGGGACCGCTTAAAAATTTGATATGACTGAGAATCAGTTGTCAATGGACAGCAATTCCATTTCGAAAATCAAAACCATGTTCGGACCAATTACCGGACCGGAACCACGCTGACCATAGGCCAATTCGGATGGACAAAAGATTTTCAATTTCGTTCCTACATTCATCAGCATCAATGCTTCTTGCCAAGCTTTAATCACTCCCCCAACTTGTGTTTGAAACGGTTGATTGCGTTTTACGGAACTATCGAAAACAGTACCATCAATCAGCGTTCCGTGATAGTGAGCCGTAACCTTGGTTTGCAAACTGGAAGGTTTTGGTCCGCTACCTTGTTTCAGCACCATGTATTGCAATCCGCTTGCGGTAGTAATCACACCGGGAACGTTTTTGTTTTGTTCCAGGAATTTTCTTCCGTCTTCAAGATTTTTTTGCGCTTTACGTTGAACTGCAGATTGCAGGTAGGCATTGGCATAATTGCGTGCATCGGCTTCTGAAATATCGAGCTTGCGGCTTTCAATCACATCTGTAATTCCTTTGATGAACAAGTCGTAATTTAAGGTATCAATTCCTTGTTGTTTGAGGTTTTGCGCAATGAGCACGGCCAGACTGTAACTGGCAGAATCTAATTGGTTCATGGTTTTTGTTTGGGGTATTTCGGTTGTTTTTGGATCTTTCTTTTTCTTATCCTTTTTCTGAGCCATGGCATCACCACCAATCAGCAGTAATACAAAAGCCAGAAAACAAATTCTCATCAGGTTCATAGGCAGATTTTTAACGAAGGTAATAAACTTTGACTTGGAGACGCGTAAATCACCTTAGGGTTGTGTTATTTGTTTTTGATATACTCTTCCAAATCCCTGGCATAGGATGAAAAGGTAAATGTATTGGATACCAAAAAGTAGTTGGCTTTATCCGAGCAATAATCGTAAGCATATTTTGCCCAATCGAGTTTGTAATTGTCGAATGAAAACAACTTGCATATCTCCGCAATCTGTGCAGAGGTAAAGATTGTTTTAGAGATAATGGATTTTGCTTTTGACAATTTTCCATGGTCCATCATTTCGACATCAATGGAAGCTTTTGCCTTCGGAAAATCTACAATTCCATTGGTATTGTTGTTTGTTGTTGTCGTGGTGGTGGTTGTCGTTGTACCGTTAACAATGGTATTCCCCGGAGTATACCAATTGGTCCAGGAGATCGTCACCTCATCGACTTTCCACATTTTCCAGGCCTGATCGAAATACACAACCATGCGTTTGTTATTTGTCAGCAACACGTTTCCGCTAAATACCTGCGAACCGTTCATGATGTTGGTTACGGTAAAACTGAGGTTCCCTGCCGACAAATCAAAAAATCGAAAATGATTGCTGGAATTGATTTGGGTCTGATCGGAAATGGTGACGGAATAATACCCTGTCTTTTCCATTTTCATAAAAATTCGGCAGAGGCTTGTGCGTTCAGTGCAATTGTAACTGCCAGAAAAAGAAATCCGGCTTTGAAGAGGGTTTTCATGTTGTTGTTTTAGCTGACTAAATTCAAATTGCGTACCAAAAAAAAAGCGCCACTGCATGAATGGCGCTTTTCCTTTATTCACCGTAGATTCGGGCGACATTGTCATTGTACTTTTCAAGAATGAATTTCCGTTTCAACTTAAGCGTTGGAGTCATTTCTCCTGAGAGAATGGTAAACTCTTCGGGCAGGAGTTCAATTTTTTTCACTTGCTCCCAATTTCCAAATGCTTTATTGTATTCGTTGATGTCTTCCATGATACGGGCTTTCACCTTTTCGGAAGAAGCCATTTCCTGATTGGAAGAAAAGGTAATTCCGTGTCGAACACCCCATTCCTTGATTACGGGAAAGCAAGGAACTACAAGCGCTGCAGGGAAATTTTTACCTTCACCTATCACCATGATTTGTTCAATGAAACGCGATTCTTTGAATTTATTTTCCATGGGTTGTGGTGCCACATATTTCCCACCAGATGTTTTGAAAATTTCCTTTTTGCGATCGGTGATGCGAAGGAATTCTTTATCCACCCATTCTCCGATATCACCGGTATGGAACCAACCATCGGCATCAATGACTTCGGCGGTTAAATCGGGACGTTTATAATAGCCCATCATGAGGCTTGGTCCTTTGCAACAAATCTCCCCATCCTCTGAAATTTTCACTTGCACATTCTCCAGCACGCGACCAACTGTTCCGATGCGCACACCATCATTTTTCTCACAATTCACAGCAATTACAGGAGAAGTTTCGGTTAAGCCGTACCCTTCCATAATCGGAATATTGGCTGCAAGAAAAACACGCGCCAATCGAGGTTGCAATGCCGCTCCACCGGAGGCAATGGCCTGAACATTTCCACCAACGGCTTCTTGCCATTTTTTAAAAACAAGTTTTCGGGCAATCGAAAGTTTCACCCCATACCACCAACCGTTTCTTCCATTGGGTTCGTATTTCAAACCGAGCTCAAGCGCCCAGAAAAATATCTTCTTTTTGATTCCTTTTTGTTCCGATCCCTTGGCAAGAATTTTATCGTACACTTTTTCCAAAACCCTTGGCACGGCAACAAAAACATTCGGTTTAACTTCTTTGAGGTTATCCCCCAATGTATCGATCGATTCGGCAAAATAAATGGACACTCCGGTGATCATGTAGAGGTAATGCAGCATCCGCTCGTACACGTGACAAATCGGTAAAAACGACAAAGAAATTCCTTTGGAATCTACCGGCAAACGCGGAATACAAGCCAGTGCATTGCTCACCAGATTTTTATGCGAAAGCATTACACCCTTGGGAACACCCGTGGTTCCTGAGGTATAAATCATCGTTGCCAAATCATCCTCTTTAGTTGAACGCATCAAATCGTTCAGTTTTATTTTGGTCGATTCACTTGCTTTTTTCCCCAAATCGAGGATGTCGGTCCAACTCTTTACCCCCGGAATATGATCGTAGGCATAAATTTCTTTGAGACTAGGCACCTGATCTTTGATGAGCATGACTTTGTCGTAAAGCTCCTTTCCGGAAACAAAACAAATCTTCACTTCCGCATCATTGAAAATGAATTTGTAATCGTTTTCGGAAGCGGTTGGATATACAGGTACATCCACAGCACCAATTTGAAGAATAGCCAGATCGGTGATGTTCCATTCCGGACGGTTATTGGAAATCATGGCAATTTTGTCGCCTTTTTCAATACCCCATTCCAACAAACCCAAACTGAGCGTTTCAGAAGCTTCCACAACTTGTGCGGTCGACCAAGGCACCCATTTTCCGGCGACTTTGCTGGTCAGCATATCGGCTTTGGGAAACATTTTCAACTGGTGACGGGGAATATCGAATAATCGCTTTACGTTTTCCATGGTGTGTGGGGATTGATTCCCTTAAATGTAGCAAAAATTCTTCCCAAAGTGCCCGGGGTATCAATCTGATATCCATAGGGCTAACCGGTATTAAACCGCAAAACATTGCAAAACAGACACTTACACTTTTACTAAAAAGATTTCAACAAATTTACCTTTCAGATTATCAGTTTTTTCGCTAGTTTTAATACTTATAAATACGATGGTCCACATTTTTTTTCTTGGGTCTGTAACTTTCGGCTTGGCCATATTGTTACAGGTTATAGAAAGTGACCTTTAACAAAACCATTTAACTTGACTCGATCGGAGTACAATAGGGCTGTTCAGGAATACTCAGGAAGACTATACCGCTTCGTGTATAAGTGCCTGCGCAATTCCGACGACACACGCGATGTGTTGCAGGACAGCTTTGCCAAACTCTGGCAGAACCGAGACAAAGTAGAATGGCCCAAAGCAAAATCCTGGCTTTTCACTGTAGCCTACAACGGATTGCTGAACCTCATCAGAACCCGCAACCGCGTGGAACTTGTTGATGAATTCAGTTCCTACGAGCCCTACATGGAAGCCGATCTCCGAATTGAACTGAAAGAGATTGTGGATAATGCTTTGGAATTACTCACGCCCATTCAGCGTTCGGTAATTCTGTTGAGGGACCTTGAAGGGTACGACTATGCGGAGATTGGACAAATCCTGAACTTGAATGAGAGTCAGGTAAAAGTTTATCTCTTCCGTGCCCGCCAAAAGATAAAAAATCACCTCAAGGACCTAACCGTATTGTCATGAGCAGGATCAATCATGAGAACATCGACAAATGGTTGTTCGACTTCAGCGAAGGGAACCTCAATGCTTCCCAAAAGCGAGAGTTGAGCAATTTTTTGCAGGCTCATCCTGAATACCATCTTGACCTGGATTCGTGGAAAAACTCCACCGTTTCCGCCAATGAAGTTTTTGTCCCCTCCGACCTTGAAGCAGACCTGCTAGCACTTGCTACGCCAACACCCGCGCGCCGCAATCTGACTTTTGCCGCATTGTTTTTATTGCTGTTCGCCAGCGGTGGCTCGATTTACTTCCTGCAACAATCTTCGCAGAAAAACACCCTTGCCCAACAAAACGGTAAAGAAGTTTTCCATGCATTGGATGCCTACAGAACCGCTGATCTTGCACAGCACATTCAATACCAGGCAAGCATTGCAAAGGCTTCAGAAGGAGGAAATACTACAACTTCAACTCAAGGAACAAGCGTTTCTCAAGATGTTGTTTCGAATCAAAACGCAACAAAGAACAACACCTCTACTTTTGTAAAATCGCAAGCGGTAAACCAATCTGCTTACGAAACACAAAACAATGGTCTAGTTGTGAACCAAAATCAAATTGCCGATAACGAGCAAGAGGCCAATCTTTCATTAGTGGAAAATAAATCTACTAACGGAAAAACAGAGGAATCCATTTCTTCCATCCATTTGCCTTTGTTGCTCCATGCGTTTAATACCGAGAACGATAAAACAACTGCGCAACTTCAATCACAAGGAGGAGCCTTTGGAACAACAGCCAATCTGAAAGACAATTCAGGCAATACCGAATTTGCCTCAACAACAGATGTAAACGACGGTAATGCCGAGGTAAATGGAGATGCCCAACGTC
>JBIKKU010000155.1:0-7142 GCA_044360245.1 Flavobacteriales bacterium
CGGCAATGAGCGACATCCAACCGGATAAAAATCCGAGTGATGGATGGTACAATTTTGATAGGTAATTGTATTCTCCTCCACTCCCCGGAATGCGTGTAGAAACCTCAGCGTAGGACAAAGCACCTGCAAGCGCAATAATTCCTCCAATGAACCACAAAAACAAAATCACAAATGCAGAAGGCAATCCTCCCACTTGAAATCCGATGGAGGTAAATACGCCTGTACCAATCATATTGGCAACCACCATCGAAATGGCTACACTTCTGGTATACTTCTGGTTTCCTATCATAGTGGACTCAAAAAAACGAAATAAACCAATTGGAAACTAACACCAAAGGCTAAGCTTTGCACAATAATTTCAATATTTGCAGACAATCTTTACCACCTTATGGCCATCAAGCTCGGACTAATCGGATATCCTCTCGGACATTCCTTTTCGAAAACTTATTTCAGCGAAAAATTTGAAAAGGCGGGGATTACCGATCAATCCTACGAAAACTACCCTATTGCCGATATCCGTGAACTGCCTTCCCTGATTCATTCCAATCCCGATTTAATCGGACTGAACGTGACCATTCCTTATAAAGAACAAGTACTTCCATTCCTGCATGAAATAGATTCCGAGGCCGCTCAGGCGGGTGCTGTAAACACTATTCGTATTCAGCGAAGCAATGGGGAATTTTCCCTCAAAGGTTACAATACCGATATCTATGGCTTTGCAATGAGCATCAAACCTTTTTTACTTTCATCACATTACCGTGCATTGATTCTCGGCAATGGCGGAGCATCAAAAGCAGTCGTTGCCGTATTCAAAAAACTAGGTATTGATTACCGCATAGTATCCAGAAATCCATCGCAAGGTCAATTGCAATGGAATGAATTAAACAAAGACATGATTCGTCATTTTCCGGTCATTGTAAACACTACTCCACTTGGCATGCATCCACACGTAGAGGATTGTCCCCCCTTGCCGTTTGAAGGCATTGATGCATCACATTTTTGCGTGGATTTAATTTACAATCCGGAAAAAACCATTTTCCTCAAACGCGCTGAAGAACGTGGTGCCGTTGTATTGAATGGATTAACCATGCTAAAACTTCAGGCTGAAAAAGCTTATGAAATTTTCATGGCTGAATAACATCAGTTTTCACTTTATCGAAACATCAGGCTGAAAAAAAATCCCTATCATTGAAACATGAGATGGTTTCTGCTTGCACTTGTTTTTCCAATCCTCTGGGGATGTAAACCTTATCATTCCAATAGCATAAAAGGTTCTTACGTAAACGTATCAGATACTTCCTTCCATCACCCCAAAAGCGAAAACATCATTTATCCTTACCGCGATTCGTTGAGTAAATCCATGAACCGAATCATTGGGTATTCCGACACCGTAATGAGTAGTTTGAAACCTCAAGGATTATTAGGGAATTTTGTTTGTGATATACTCATCCAAGACATTCCTTCAAAACCGGCATTCTACTTTCTCCAAAATGAAATCTGTTTTTCCTTATTAAACACCAGGGGGTTTCGTTCAACCCTTCCCAAAGGACAAATCACCGTTGAAACTATTTTCAGCATCATGCCATTTGAGAATACCTTGTTATTGGTTCAAATGCCTGAATCATCTGCCAATGATATTGCAAAGTCGGTGCTCGATAAAAAGGGACAACCGGTTTCGGGAAATACCCAAATAAAACAAACAGGCGATACTACTGCGCAATTGAACTATCAAGGAAAACCCATAGATCGCGACTTTTGGGTAATCACTACCGATTACCTTGTTGATGGCGGAGATGAGATGTTTTTCTTCAGTAAAGCCAAAAAAATTATTCCTGTTCAACTTTTGTTGCGCGATGCCATTATTCAGCATATCGAGCAAAAGCAAAAGAATGGTCAAACTTTAAACGCACGCCTGGATGGAAGAATCGAAATTTCAAAATAGAAGACATTTTCTTCGGTCAATGGCATTAGGAGCAACGGGTGTATTGCTTATGCCGAATGAATTATTGGCGAGTGCTTTTCCGTCAAAGAAAAAAATTAAACTCACTATTTTGCATACCAACGATATGCACAGTCATATCGATCCTTTTCCTGCCAATGATCCCAAGTACGCTGGAATGGGAGGCATGGAACGCAGAGCCGCAATGATTGACCGTATTCGCAAGGAAGAAGAACTTGTGCTTTTGTTGGACAGTGGCGATGTATTTCAAGGTACTCCATATTTCAATTATTTTGGCGGTGAACCTGAATTCAAATTGATGAGCCTAATGGGATACGATGTCTGCACCATGGGCAATCATGATTTCGATAATGGCTTGGAGGGCTTTTTAAAGGTCCTTCCTCATGCAAAATTTCCTTTTGTTTGCGCCAACTATGATTTTTCCGAAACGATTCTAAAGGACAAGACTTTACCGCATGTGGTAATTCGAAAAGGCCCATTAAAAATCGGGGTATTTGGTCTGGGAGTTGAATTGGAGGGTTTGGTTGCAAAAAAAAATTATGGAAAAACGCGTTATCTCGACCCTATAAGTATAGCGAACCAACAAGCTGCTATGTTACGTCACGAAATGGGATGTGATTTGGTGGTTTGTTTATCGCATTTGGGACATTCTTATACAAACGAGAAAATCAGCGACATGAAACTTGCGGCACAAACTACTAACATAGATGTTATTTTAGGTGGTCATACCCACACGTTTATGGATAAAGCAGAATTGCTTTCCAATAAAGATGGAAAAGTTGTTGTCATGAATCAAGCTGCTTGGGGCGGATTGCGTCTCGGCCGCATAGATATTGCATTTGAGTGCATGCGTAAGAATGGTGAAGAAGTTAGTTCTTTTTCTTATATTGTAAGAGAGAACGAAAAAATTTGCTGACTTTTTTCATCCTCAGCAAACTTTTTACATACGCAATAGACCTTCAACTTTTTTTTAAACTTTTTTATGTAAATATTTGCTTTGAAGGTCGGTCGGGAATAGCAAATATTCTATATTCGCAACCCCGTTCGAATTTCGGACCAAGCCAACCAAACGAAACAACCAACACACAATAAACGAATGAAGAAAAACCACGAGACTGTCTGGAAGAATTGTCTTGAAATTATCAGAGACAATGTGAGCCTGCAGAGCTTCAAAACATGGTTTGAACCCATCAAGCCATTGAAGCTCGAAAATAACGTGCTTACCATCCAGGTTCCCTCGCAATTTTTCTACGAGTGGCTCGAAGAGCATTACATCACTTTGCTCAAAAAGACCATTAAAAAGGAACTCGGAACTGAGGGTAGATTGGAGTACAGCATCGTAATGGAAAACAATTACGGTTCTGCATCCCCATACACCGTCAAAATTCCGACGACCAACACGAAAGCATTGAAGAATCCGCCCCTTTCGATGCCATTGGACATTAGCTCCAATCCCATCAAAAACCCCTTCATCATTCCGGGTTTGAGGAAAGTAAATGTGGATTCTAACCTGAACCCGAACTACTCGTTTGAAAATTTTGTGGAAGGAGACTGTAACCGACTTGCGCGTTCTGCAGGTTATGCCGTTGCCAACAAACCCGGAGGAACAGCGTTTAACCCGTTGCTCATTTACGGAGGTGTAGGCCTTGGTAAAACACACCTTGCTCATGCAATTGGTATCTCTATCAAGAATCAGTTCCCGAACAAAACGGTTCTTTACGTATCCTCAGAGAAATTTACACATCAGTTTATTGATGCCGTAAAAAACAACACCACCAATGACTTCATCCATTTCTATCAGATGATGGATGTGCTCATTATTGATGATGTTCAATTCTTCGCAGGAAAAGAACGTACGCAAGATGTGTTCTTCCATATCTTCAACCATCTTCACCAAAGCGGCAAACAGCTTGTGCTTACTGCCGATAAACCACCGGTGGAAATGCAGGGAATGGAACAACGCTTACTCTCCCGTTTTAAATGGGGATTGTCAGCCGACCTTCAGGCTCCCAGCCTCGAAACGCGTATTGCTATTCTGGAGAAGAAAATGTATGCCGATGGTATTGAACTTCCTAAAGAAGTTGTGGAATACCTCGCCTACTCCATCACCACCAACATTCGCGAACTCGAAGGTGCTTTGATTTCATTGATTGCACAATCTTCTCTGAACAAGAAAGCCATTACCCTGGATCTTGCTAAGCAGATGATTGACAAATTCGTGAAAAACACAGCACGCGAAGTTTCCATCGACTACATCCAAAAAGTGGTGTGCGATTATTTCGACTTACCAATCGAACTGCTCAAATCCAAAACACGTAAACGTGAAGTGGTACAAGCCCGTCAGATTGCCATGTTCTTTGCGAAAAAAATGACCAAATCTTCATTGGCCAACATCGGAATGCATTGCGGTGGAAAAGACCACGCTACTGTTCTCCATGCTTGCCGCACCGTAAACAACCTTGTTGAAACCGACAAGCAGTTCCGCGGATACATTGAAGAGCTTGAAAAGAAACTATCGATTCAATAAGCATCAGGTTTAACAATTTCAATCCCCTTTCGTATCGGAAGGGGATTTTTTTTGTCCAATTTGTTGATTTCTTCAAAGCAAGTAACGCGAGGGAATAAGGCCTTAACTGTATTTTTGACCCATGCATATTCATAAAGAAGGATACCTCATCATTCTGATCTCACTTTTTCTGATCGGAAGTTCCGCAGCGGGCGTTTCGTTTATCCCACAATCGCTTATTGCACTAAAACTATTTCTATGGATTGGTTTGGCAGTTTTGCTTTACCTCATCGTTCAATTTTTCAGGGTTCCACACCGCACGGTGACCAAAGGAGAACACCTGGTGGTTTGTCCTGCCGACGGGAAAGTGGTGGTTATTGAAGAAGTGGAAGAAACCGAATTTTTCAAAGACAAGCGAATTCAAGTCAGTGTTTTCATGTCGCCCATGAACGTTCACGTGAACTGGTACCCTATTTCCGGAAAAGTGATTTATTCCCAATACCATCCCGGTAAATATCTTGTGGCATGGCATCCAAAATCTTCAACCGAAAACGAAAGAACAACTGTTGTGGTGGAAGATGTGCATGGCCGACAAGTTTTGTTTCGTCAGATTGCCGGTGCAATGGCTCGCAGGATTGTAAAATACGCTGAACAAGGTAATGAAGCTGAACAATCCACTGAATTTGGCTTTATTAAGTTCGGATCGCGTGTGGATATTTTTCTACCAATCGGCACTCAAATTGATGTGGTTTTAAATCAAGTGGTCACAGGTTCCATTACGCAACTTGCCACCTTGAAATAAATCGAAAAAAAACGGGAATTATTCATTCCCGTTTACATATCCTCTCAAGTATTCAAATCGCGGCTTCAAATCATCTTCGGCACAAATTGTTGCTCTTTCAATAATTTCATCGGGGTCGTTTCCTAGTAAGAGCGGAATGATTTGATCCACTAAAATTCTTCCAAAATCTCGGCTGGCATCACGCGGAAGTTCGCATGGTAAATTATCGACAGCCATAATGCCGATGGTATGCGGTGCATAAAAATCTGCTTCTTCACCTGTTTTGGGATCATACCCGTAAAAAGGATCGGCAATGGTTGAAGCACGAAGTGTAGAATATATCGGGACATTGATATCGCAGGACACATCTGCAATTACTTTTATGCGAAATCCGTGTACCTGATAATCCTCCTTTTTCAAAATCATAGGCGCTCTTCTATCCCAGAAATGACAAGGGATATACAAGTCACTTACCAAAGCCCATTTGAGAAAATCAGCTTTAAACAAAGAAGGATCTTCGTAAAATTTCAGCTTATCAAAAGGACTACCATCTTTGGATTTATTGAAATCTGAAACGTGCAGAACGGTAAACACCGGTTCAGAAAATTTGGACGACAAATATTCAGATGGTTTTACCTGACGGAGGTTCAACACTTTCAAAATTTCGAGACAACCACCACCAACACGGCCGGAACCTGTTACAGCAATTCTAAAATCTTTTGGAAGCACCACTTTTTTCAACTCCTCTTCCATTTCCTTGCGATCGAAACATTCATGCGCAGGTTTCAGCGAGAATTTCCCGAACTTTTCGCCATAGGCTCTAAATGCATTGTACGCTCCAACAATACCGGCGTATCGTCCAAATGCAATCAAACGATTTCCGTTTAAATCGGTTATCGTTTCATAATCTACCATACGGATATTCAATTCCATCATGCGTTGCAACAACTTTCGGTTGTGTGGTTGTTTTTTGATGGTATGAGAGAAAAAGAAATAGGTTTTGTTTCCGATGAGTTCATTTTTGGGCACTTCTTTAATTCCCATCAAGACATCACACTCATCTAAATTCTCACGCATTTCAACACCTTGCGCCTCGTACTCTGCATCAGGATAACAACGCTTCACACTGGGTTGCACTACCACCTTGATACTTGGAAATTTTTCCATCAGTTCTTTACACTGTGTTGGCGTTAAAGGAACACGCTTATCCGGTGGAACTTTTCCCTCGCGAATAATGCCAATTGTCAACTGATTTTCCATGCCTCAAAATTAGCCTTTTCAATCGGTTATAAAAAAAACAATTGAACCGAATTTGGGTTAATATTTTAACGCTACGGACAAAAAAAAGCGCAAGAAAAATCTTGCGCTTACGAATACAATGATGAATTAAAATGCAGCTTCTAGCAACATATCCGGCATAATTCCTAGAGCGAGAGTTAGCACAACAGAAAACACCAAAAATGCAATCAACAATTCAGGAACTTTTACCGGTTCGGTTGAATCGGCAGGTTTAAAGAACATATGAATAACCAATTTCATGTAATAGTAAATTCCTACCAAGGACCCGATAATGGCCAATACTACCAACCAAGTATTTCCATCACCCATAGAAGTTGAAAACACCATGTATTTTGCAATAAATCCTGCAGTTGGAGGAATTCCGGCTAAAGAAAGCATTGCAACCGCAAGAGAGACCGCAAGCAATGGACTACGCTTGATCATTCCATTGAAACGATCAAATCCTTGATTTTCATCATCACCTGCCACAGCACCTACTACTGCAAATGCAGCAAGACTCGCAATGGTATACGCAGCTGAATAAAAGAAAACTGTTCCCGATGCATGCACGCTGGATGATAATGCGAGCAACATAATACCTGCATGCGCAATACCCG
>JBIKKU010000156.1:0-7126 GCA_044360245.1 Flavobacteriales bacterium
GATTCGTAGAAATAATCGCGCTGTATGATTTGTGCATTAAATGCGAAAGGATCGGCCTGATCCATGTTGCGAATAGAACCGTCATTCCAATAATAATAACGATTGCCGTAACGGTCATAGAGGTCGGTTTTGGTAAGGAATTCAAAGGATTCAATTCCAATTGAAAAGTAAGGCTCCAGTCGACGTTTTTCAGGAAGAAAATGTGCGAAATTGTAGGAAATAATCATTCCTCCGGTGCGGATTTGCGAATGAAAATTCAGGTTTCGCGTACTGCTGCGTTCTGCGGAGGCAACACTTCCGAAAATAGAGTAAAAGCAAATATCAAATTCCGGGGTAAGCGGATTGGTTAAGCGTAAGTCCCAACCAAGACGACTCACCAAAGGATTGTCCCCCTTATGGTAGGCTCCTACATCGCCCATAAACGTGAACATTCCGGCGCCTAAGCCTAATTTCGGACGGAAAATAAAACCGGCTTCAGTTGTGGGATCGTATTCCTCCTCAGTCGACTCCGTGTCTTGTCCCTTGGCATCAAATACAAAAAGCACAATAAACGACAGCAAAAGCAGTCGCCCAAGCGTGTATTTTTCCAAGCGGATCATTTCCATAAAGATAATAAAAAGAAAGACTAATCAGGGATGGGTTTTTAACCACTGCGCCGCATCGAAAATGGAAATGCGTTTTCCATCCTGAAAGGCAACAATGAAAGGCC
Source organism: Flavobacteriales bacterium (assembly GCA_044360245.1). Taxonomy (GTDB): domain Bacteria; phylum Bacteroidota; class Bacteroidia; order Flavobacteriales_D; family UBA2798; genus UBA2798. The sequence goes on from JBIKKU010000156.1 coordinate 710, forward strand.
TTTTGAAAGGAAAAGAGATAAAAGATTTACGCTTTTCAAGAGCTTCCTCCAGGGTTTTAAAATCACCCGTGGTGTATTTGATCCAGCCATCCACTTTGTCGACATAAAGTTGCTCATTGAATCCATAACGTTCCGAAAAATATTCCACGGTTACTTCATAATGAGAGGCAGCTACCTGGACCCGAAAAAATGTACCCATCACAGTAGAAGCATCGCGAATGGGCGTTCCTTCTTTTTTACGTATTGGGTCATATTTCTTTTGTGGTGTAGTGGTGTTATCTGTTGTCACAACCGTATTGCTGTTGGTTTGAGAACTTGTGGTATTCGTGTTGGTATTTGTATTCGTATTAGTATTTGTGCTTGTGCTTGTGGTGTTTTCCGTGTTTGTTGTTGTATTTTCTTTGGGAATTTCTTTGTTAGGATTTTCAACAACAACAGGTTTTTCAACACTTTTTCCCTTTGAGTTGAAGGTAATGTTGAGGTTTTTTTCTGCCAGTTTTAGTTCGCGACTGGTGCCATTTTCCAAATACGAAAACAAGATTTTCAGGTTGAATTTTCCGGTGAAAAAAGGGTGGGCTTTCCAATGCAAAACCACATTTACTTCGGGTTGCGAAGGGTAGGAGGTCCAAACAATATTGTGTGTTCCCGATTCCTGAAGGTATTCTGCACCTTGTAAATCCACTGCTGAAAATTGAATTTCGCTGTTCGGGATTTCAATCCTTAAACGTGCAGGACCGGAAATGTTGTTGGTTGATAGTTTTAAATGAAGATCGCCTTCTTGTCCTGTACCAATTCCGTCTGGAAAATCATGCTGTAAGGTGGGGACAGCTTGTGGAGCATGTGCAGAAGAAAAAATCAACCATGCACAAATGCTAAAAAAGGAGAATAAAAAAACCTTCACCATCTTACCAAATCTAGTAAGGAAGTTGAAGGCTTTTGAATGCAGTGAAGGACCTTTTTGAACAGTCAGTCGTGAACACCTTAGAAATTAGGCTTCAGCATGTATTTGTTGTAAAAATCGTCGATGGCTTTAACAGCTTCTTCAGGTGTATCCACCAAGTAAAAAAGGTTGAGGTCTTCCGGACTGATGTTTTTTTCTTTTTCGAGCATGGTGTTTTTGATCCATTCTACCAAACCACCCCAGAATTGTTTGCCAACCATGACTACCGGAAACTTTCCGATTTTTTTGGTTTGAATCAGTGTTAATGCTTCAAACAATTCATCTAAAGTTCCAAATCCTCCGGGCAGAACGATGAACCCTTGAGAGAACTTCACAAACATGACTTTACGAACAAAAAAATAATCGAAGGTGATCAGTTTATCGAAGTCGATATAGGGGTTTGAACTTTGTTCGAAGGGAAGAAAAATATTCAATCCAACAGAAGTTCCGCCACCTCTGCGTGCCCCGCGGTTTCCGGCTTCCATGATGCCCGGTCCGCCTCCGGTGATAACGCCGTATCCTTTTTGAGTGAGTTGAAAAGCGACTTCTTCGGCAAGTTTGTAGTATGGATTTTCTTCTTTGGTACGCGCAGAACCGAAGATGGTAACGCAAGGACCGATTTTGGATAGTTTTTCATATCCTTCCACGAATTCGGACATCACCTTAAAAATGGTCCAGCTGTTTTCTGATTTGATGTCGCTCCAGTCCTTATGAATGAACTTTTCGTGTGTTTTTTTTTCTTGATCTGTCATGATGTGTAGGTATGATGTAGATCTGAGTTTCAGACTTATGCATTCTAACGGGAAGTCAAGCCCGCGGGTTACAGGAATGGACGAATACCAATCGAATCGGGATTGACGAACTTATTTCAGGTTCGGATACAGCTCGGCCTTGAGGTATTTGGCGGTGTGACTGCCTTTGAATAAAGCCACTTGTTCCGGTGTGCCTGTGGTGAGAATTTGTCCACCACCACGTCCACCTTCCGGACCCATATCAATCACATGATCTGCTACTTTGATGATGTCCATGTTGTGTTCAATCACCAGCACGGTGTTTCCGTTATCGACCAGTTTATTCAAAACATCCAACAACATGCGAATGTCTTCGAAGTGCAATCCTGTTGTTGGTTCGTCGAGAATATAAAGCGTCTTACCTGTTTCGCGTTTAGAGAGTTCGGTTGATAATTTGATACGCTGCGCCTCGCCACCGGAAAGGGTTGTAGAAGGTTGCCCCAAAGTGAGGTATCCTAATCCGACGGATTCCATCGTGACTAATTTTTGTCGGATGTGCGGAATGCCTTCAAAAAATTCAATGGCATTTGAAATGGTCATGTTCAACACGTCGCTGATGGATTTTCCTTTAAAGCGGACTTCCAGCGTTTCTTTGTTGTAACGTTTTCCGCCGCATGCTTCGCATTCCACATACACATCGGGAAGGAAATTCATTTCGATGGTCCGCAAACCTCCGCCCTGACACGTTTCGCATCTTCCACCTTTTACATTGAAAGAGAATCTGCCTGCATTGTATCCACGAATTTTTGCTTCGGGTAACATGGCAAACAGATTTCGAATGTCGGTAAACATGTTGGTGTACGTTGCAGGATTGGAGCGGGGTGTACGACCAATTGGCGACTGATCTATTTCAATGACTTTATCAATATGTTCCAGACCTTCTATTTTTCCATACGGCAAAGGAGTTTGCACGGCATCGTAAAAATAGGCGCTGAGAATTGGATATAAAGTTTCGTTGATGAGGCTGGATTTTCCGGAACCTGAAACTCCTGTAACGCAAACAAATTGTTGTAAAGGAATTTGCAGATTGACATTCTTCAAATTGTGTCCGCTTGCATTTTTTAATGTGAGTGTTTTACCACTTCCGGGACGACGTTTTTTTGGGACTTCAATTTCTTTTTTTCCCGTGAGGTAAGCTCCGGTAACGGAAGATTTTGCGGTGATTTTTTTCGGTATGGTAGCCTCAACGATTCGTCCGCCATGGATTCCGGCACCAGGTCCGATGTCCACAACAAAGTCCGATTCCATAATCATTTCTTTGTCGTGTTCCACCACTATCACGCTATTCCCGAGATCACGTAATTTTTTCAAGGAGGAAATCAATCGGGTATTGTCGCGCTGATGCAAACCGATACTTGGTTCGTCGAGAATGTACAATACACCTACCAATTCAGATCCGATTTGTGTCGCAAGTCGAATGCGTTGTGCTTCTCCACCACTCAAGGATCTTGCAGAGCGATCGAGTGTAAGGTATTCCAATCCCACATCCAAGAGGAAGTTTAACCGCGCACGAATTTCTTTAAGGATTTCTCCGGCGATTTTTTGTTGGCGTTCACTGATGCGTGATTCAATGCCTTCGAACCACTTGCGCAAATCGGAGACATCCATCGAAGCGAGTTCGAAAATATTTTTATCAGCGATTTTGAAATAGAGCGATTCTTTTTTCAGGCGACTTCCTTTGCATTCCGGACAGCACACTTGATTCATGAATCCTGAGGCCCAACGTTGAATGGTACGTGAGGGATTTTCTTGTGCGTGACGCAAAACGAAATTGACCACTCCTTCGTAATTGCTTACGTATTCGGTTATTCCGGTTGCATTGGGAAGTTTGAACAATTCATCGGTTCCGTAAAGAATTTTATTGATGACATGTTCCGGAATATCTTCAACAGGAGCAGTAATTTTTAATTTATAGTGGGCTAACAATCCTTCAATTTGGCGCAGGATGAGTGCATTTTTGAATTCACCCAGCGGCGCGATTGCACCTTGTTTGATGCTTTTGGAAGCATCGGGAATGATTTTTTCCAAGTCGGCTTCCGTCACTTCTCCAATTCCATCGCAACGTTCGCATGCACCATAGGGGGAGTTAAACGAAAACAAATTCGGTGCAGGTTCCGGGTACGAAATGCCTGTGGTGGGACACATCAATGAACGGCTAAAGTAACGCGTTTCCTCACTTTCCATTTCCATGACCATCATAGCACCTTTGCCGTGACGCAAGGCTGTTTTGAGTGACTCGTTGATGCGTTGCGCGTTATCTTCTTTTACTTCAATGCGGTCGACCACAATTTCGATATCGTGTATTTTATAGCGATCGAGTGTAAATCGCTCCATGATTTCACGGATTTTTCCGTCCACACGCACGCGGAGAAATCCCATTTTTTTGATTTGCTCAAACAGTTCGCGGTAATGTCCTTTGCGTCCCTTTACTACCGGTGCAAGAATTGCGATTTTCTTTTTGTTGTAATCGCTTAGGATGAGTTCCAGAATTTGTGCATCGGAATACTTCACCATTTTCTCGCCGGTTTTATAGCTAAAAGCATCACCTGCACGGGCGTATAGCAAACGAAGGAAATCGTACACTTCGGTAATGGTTCCAACGGTTGACCTGGGATTTTTGGAAACGGTTTTTTGTTCAATAGAGATTACCGGACTCAAGCCGGTGATTTTATCTACGTCCGGTCGTTCCATTCCTCCCAGAAAAGATCTGGCATAGGAAGAAAAGGTTTCGATGTACCTGCGTTGTCCTTCAGCGTAAATGGTATCAAAGGCAAGGGATGACTTTCCGCTGCCGCTCAATCCGGTGAACACAACAAGTTTATTGCGTGGTATACTTAAGTCGACATTCTTCAGGTTGTGCACCCGGGCGCCAAACACTTCAATGGATTCTTCTTCGGAGATGTGGGAGTTGCTCATAACAGTATAACAAAGTTACGGCGCAACTGGTTTAAGTGCGAAGTCTTCTTTGGGTAATTTAATGGAATATTTTTTACGGGACTTGTTAGGCAGGGAACTATCGCGCAACCAAGGATTCAGCAACTTCAGTATTTTGAGGTTGGTTTTATTGGCTGTTGCAAAGCTTTGTAAGTTGGAAATGGTTGAATCTACCTCAATGTTATAGGTTTCGTATGGTTGGTAATAGTCCTTCGGACGAATGTTAAATCCGTACATCTCCGGGTGGGTATGGATTTCTTTGGCCGCCAAAATCCGGAAGACATAGCGGTGTGTCTCTGAGTTGAGGTACAAATTGTAATAGTTGGTTGTGCCTTGTTCCTTCACCTTTGATTGCACTCCTCCGGTCCCCATATTGTAAGCCGCAGCTACGAGCGTCCAGTTTTTCAGCACGCTATAAGCATCTTTAAAATATTTACAGGCAGCGCGTGTCGAAAGTTCTACATTGTAGCGCTCATCCACAAAGCCATTGACTTCTAAACCGTAAGAACTACCCGTGGTTTTAAGAAATTGCCAGTATCCCGAAGCGCCTGCGGGTGAAACGACATTGTCGAAATTACTTTCAATGGCAGCAATGTATTTGAAATCTTCGGGAACTCCTTCTTCGCGTAAAATCTGTTCCATCAGCGGAAACCATCTGTTGGCCCTTTTCAGCATGAACAAAGTAGATGAATGCCAATAGGTGTTGATGGTCAATTCTTTATCCAATCGTTCACGAATATCCACATCCTCCAGTGGTACGCGCTCTCCTGCGAAGCTTAGGTTTTCGGGTGTGGCAAGAGAATAAATTTTATAGTGCTCGGAAATGTGGTGACGGTAATTGTTATCGTTGTTTTTTTCGGCATCATTTACCGAAAAGGTTAGCGCTTTAATGGAAACAATCGAAGCACATACAATCACTGCAATCAGTGCAACACGGTTAAGCGGATTTTTTTTGCTTGTATTCATATTTTCTAGTGATTCTGTACATCACTAAAAATACGATAAAAAAGTAAGACCAGAAAACAACAGTGAGTAAGTGCGACCATCCAACGATTAAGCGTTCAATCACAAAAACAAGCACAAGTGATATTAAGGAAAAAAGCACAAAAATTTGTCCCACTTGTTTGTCCTTAAAGCCCATGTAAGAAAGATTGTGGGTGGTATGGTCTTTACCTCCAACCGTTGGCGATTGTCCGCGTCTTAGGCGGTTGATGACTACCGTAGTAGTGTCGATAAACGGAAGCATGAATCCAATCAAGACAAGCGTCAGTTGTTTTGCCTGAATGATTTCTTGTTGTGCATCCATTCCGTTCCAAAAATATTTGATACCAAAATAGGCTAGAAAAATTCCGACAAACTGACTACCTGTATCACCCATAAACATTTTGGATGGATTCCAGTTGTGGAAAAGAAATCCCAGCAAGGATGCAGATACACCAATGAGAATAAACAAATCAAATCCGCTCACACCGATGGAAAAAACGTGTCCGGTGATGAACATTAACGCAATAAAAAAAGAAGTCACTGTGGTGATTCCATCCATATTATCGAGCATGTTGATGGAGTTCATGATGCCGATGACCCAAAATAAAGTAAGCGCATAATTCAAGGGTTCCCATGGCGAAGTTTTAATGTACATGCCTCCCAAAATAAAAACCAAACCACACAAGAGTTGCACACCGAATTTGAGCAGAGGTTTTGTATTATAAGCATCATCAGCCAATCCCATGATGAAAGCCAGTGAACATGTTC
>JBIKKU010000157.1:0-7081 GCA_044360245.1 Flavobacteriales bacterium
TTGCTGCGCATCGAAGAAATGCTCGGTCCTGTTGCCCATTATCCCGGAAAACAATTCCGCTACAACCGCTAATAAAACTTCATTCAGGAAAAGACTCATCGGAAGGTGAGTCTTTTTTTTTGATTACAAAACTGTTCCACTTTTACGAAGTAATAAGTGAGATAGGGTGATTGAATGGGATACGGGAATCCCTATTTACCTGATACCCTTTTCCCCTTTTACGAAGTAAGAAGTAAGATATGATGATTGAATGGGGTACGTGAATCCTAATTCCCTATTTCCCTATTTCCCTATTTCCCTATTTCCCTATTTCCCTATTTCCCTGTTTCCCTATTTCCCTAATTACCTATTTCCCTCGTTCCCTATTACCCATTTCCCTAATACCCTTTTACCCTCTTTCCCCTATCATATTCAATGAACATTTGTTCAATTAAAAAATTTTGTTTTACTTTGAACAAATGTTCAATTAAAAATGCCACGTACCAAAGCACAATTCGAACAAGTTCGCGAGGAAAGCAGGCAGCGGATTTTGCAGGCTGCTTTTTCATTGTTTGCGCGAAAAGGATTTGAAGGAACATCCATTCGCGATGTGGCCAATGAAGCCGGTATCTCTACCGGATTGTTGTACAATTATTTTACCGACAAAGAAAGCATGGCCGATGCGATTTTAAAGAAATCCTACGCCGCCATTGCACAGCATTTCGAAACCAATCCCGATGCAGCTCCGGCCTTGCGCTTGAAACAAATGGTGAATCAATTCATTGGCATGGTTGAAAAAGATGCCGAACATTTGCGGATGTTGGCTCAAATGGGGTTGAGCACCGACCGCTTCGACAGTTCGCGCCGACGGACTTTTGTGCAATACGAAAAAAACATCGAACGCTTGCACCAATGCCTTAAAGACTTGCGCATACCTCAAGCGAAAAACGAAGCCCTGGTTTTGGCCGCAACGCTTGATGGCATCATTTGGCAATCGCTTTTGATGCCCGGAAAAATCAATGTGAAAGCCATCCGCAAACAAGTACTCGCTAAATACCTTTAAATGGAAACCATTCACGCATTCCGTCAATCGCATTTCAAAGACAACGAAAAAGACCTGCGCTATTTCGAGCAATGGATAAAGCGTTTGGAAAAACTTAACGGCAGAAATTACCATCATTTGGAATTTCAAACACCTCTTGGAAAAACCAGTGTACGTGCCCTTCGGGATGATCAAAAAAATTTACCCGCACTTGTTATTTTCCCCGGTGCACGCACTACTCCACTCATCTGGGATCTGGATAAAGGCTTGGACCATCTTGGAAATCATTTACGCATCTACCTGGTAGAAACCAACGGACTTCCCAACGATAGCGATGGCAGCACACCCGACATCAAAGGCAATGGGTATGGAATTTGGGCGAAAGCATTGCTCGATCAATTGGAATTAAAAACGTGTTTCATTGCAGGCGCATCGTTTGGTGGAAATATTTGCTGTAAACTCTCCATTGAAGCTCCGGAACGCATTGAAAAAATGTTCTTGCTGAATCCAGGTTGTTTACAAAGCTTTTCCATGAGCATGAAAAATTTGTATTACAATATTCTTCCCTTGGTAGCGAGCTCCGAAAAAAATGTCAGGAAATTTTTAGACAAGGCCGTATTCTGCAAGCCCAATCACCAACTAAGTCCCGAAGCAGAACAACTGCTGGTCGATTACGAAGTGTTTGCCATTTCCCGTTACAAAGACCGTACACAAAAACCGTACTTCATGCAAAATGAATTACCCTTGGTTCGCGTAGAAACCCATGTATTATTAGGGAATCAAGATTTATTGTTTCCAAGAAAAAAATCGGAAAACAATGCAAAACAATTGCTCACTTCCTTAAAACATCTTGAACTATTCGACCGGGTCGGACATGGCATTGAACTTTATCCGCCTGCTTTGGAATACATTCATCAGCATACCAAATAAAAAAAGTCCGCCTTTCGGCGGACTTTACTTTTTGGCAAAAGCAGGTATTATTGTTTGATGACACGCATGGTGATGGTTTCATTTCCATTGACAATGGTGATGAAATAAATTCCGCTGTTAGCTCCGAAATCGTTTCCGTTTAACACGAAGCGGTTATCACCTGATTGCACATTCACCTGACGGGTGCTCACGAGTTTTCCGATAGCATCGAACACTTGTACTTGAGCAGTACCGGCATTAGGCGACTGAATGTTGATGAATGTTTGGTTATTGAAAGGATTCGGATATACTTCTACTTTCAAATCATTCTGAATGGAAGTTTGTCCGAGTGTATTGAACACATATGCTGCAGATGTATTGGTACATCCGTTGGCATCTGTAATTTCAACGGTATATGTTCCGTTGGCAGTAACCACAAGGAAATCGTTGGTTTGTCCGCCTAAAGAAGACCCGTTAAGGAACCACAGATAATCTGCAGCAGGTGTAGAGAACAGGGTATCCATTGATGCAGTAATTACAGGTGCAGCAGGTGTAGGATAAACGGTAACGGTAACCTGATCGGTATTGGTACAACCGTTGGCATCTGTTCCTGTTACGGTATAGGTTGCAGTTGCAGAAGGAACGAAAGATAATCCGTTGGTTACTCCATTTGTCCACACGTATGATACAGCACCACTTCCGTTGAGTGTTACGCTGCCACCTTCACAGAAAGCAAGTGCAGAGGCATTGGCAACTACGTTGGGTGCACTCAACATAGTAATATCGATGGTGTCGTTATTGGAACATCCGTTTGCATCGGTTCCTGTTACGATAAAGGTTGAATTTCCGGTAATCGGGAATGGTGTGTTGTTTGTTACTCCACCGTTCCATACATAAGATACTCCACCGTTTCCGTTGAGGGTTACATTGGCATTTTCACAAACCGGATTTGCACTGCTTGTTGCAGTAATCATTGGAAGTGCATTTACCGGAATGGTAATGCTTGCTGTGTTTTCACATCCATTGGCATCTGTTCCTGTAACTTCATACGTTGCGGTTGCAGAAGGCGTGAAGTGTTGTCCGTTGGTAACACCGTTATCCCAAGCATAAGTAGATGCTCCGGTTCCGTTGAATACCAAGCTGTCGCCAATACATACCGAAGTTTCGGTTGCGGTTGCTCCAACATTTGGAAGTGCATTTACGTTCACTACGGTATTTGCAGTTGTTGTATTACATCCGTAAAGTACTGAGGTCACATTTAAACTATACGTTCCGGCAGCATTCGCAGTGTAGATGGAATCTGTTGCACCGGAAATGTTAGAACCGTCTTTGATCCATTGGTAAGTGTAATTGGCTTGACCATCGGTGTAGATGTCAACTTCTTCACCTGCACAAATGGTTGTTGCACCAATGGTAGCAATGCTTACGGGAATAGATTCAACACAAGTTTGTGTTTGGTAAATGGAAAGTGTAGATGAAATTTCATTGGCCAAAATCACCAATGCTTTTCCGTTTGGAGAATCTGTCGCTTTGATGAAGATAATTCCTTCTGCACCTAAATCGGGACCTGTGCCTGTTCCTGTACGGTTGTTTTTGTAAGTAACGTAAGCAGGTGCAAGCGGATTGTCGATGTTGAACACCATCACTCCACCGATACGCTCAAGGGCAAGGAACAAATATTGATGTCCGTTGATGGTTGCAGTTGCAACACCTTCGGGCTCGGGACCTTTATCGTCTGAACGGTTTTTGGAAACTGCAGCACCACTGTTGGATGCATTGAAATAAGCTCCAAACACAGGATGTGCAGAAGTGATTTGTTCGAGGTCATCTCCCGAATCGTAAACGAGTGCTCCGGTGCTTGCATTCCAAAGGTGTACAGTGTATCGATGTCGCCATCGTTATCGGCATCACCCGATTTGGTGGTAATGTTCAAACGACCGGCGATGTAATTTTTCTTCAATTCAGCTGCAAAAGGGAACGCAGTAGCATCGAGCGAAGCAGAACTTAAACGCACAGGTTCTACTAATGCACTTCCATATTCGCGTGCATCACCTTCGTTGGCAGTTACCAAATAGGTAGTACCGGCAATTTCAAATTTGGCGATGGCATCTGGCATGAACAAACCACGCACAGGAAATGAACTGATGTTGATGGCGTTGGTCTGATCGGAAATATCGAAAGCGTTTGCAGGTAATGCATGGTTTTTATATCCTAATGGATAAAGACCGGTGATGGTTTTGGTAACCAAATCAATTTTTACGATGGCGTTGTTTTCTTGCAAGGTCACCCAAGCCGTTTGATCGTCTTCCGAAATGGTAACATACTCAGGTTCGAAATCTTGTGAAGCAGAAGATGCACCACCAAACACACCGAAAATACGGATGCCTTGTGAACGTAAGGTAGCTTCTTGTCCGTTGTAAGCGGTGAATTCAATAAAGGAAACGCTGCTTTGCGATACAGAGGCTATTCCACCACTGAGGTCAACAACGGTTACAGAACCATTTGGATCTGCAGTATAGGTTGCATTTGGTTCTCCTTCGTTGGCGGTAACTAACATGTTTCCATTGTGTGAAAAAGTGATCATGTCGGGCATTGCACCTACGCGTACTTTTTTGATGAATGCTCCTGCTGCATCGAAGAAGCATACCCAACCCGAATCTTGCGGATTGATGTCTTCTACTGCACAAGCTACAAGTCCGTTGCGCACTGCAATACTGTTGATGTTTCCGTACGGAGTAATATCAATGGAAGAAAGTAAACTTGGCGCGGATGGATTGGAAAAATTGACGATATCCATTTTTTTACCAATGGAATTAGCGATGTACAAACGTTGTGTACTTGGATCGTGTGCTACAATTTCTGCAGAGTTTGTACCGGATGCTCCATTGGAGAAACTGGTTAACAAATCCATAACCAATTCATTGTTGGGTGTGAATGCAGCTGCGTCATTGTCTTTGATGTACAAAGAATAAATATTGTTTGATCCTGCTGTAGCATTCACCAATCCATTGAGCGATACCACAAGGTATTCGGTGGCTTCTACTGTTGCGTCCTCGGAAATGTTCACAGTAACAGGAACAGCAGTGGTTGATCCTGCAGGAAATTGCAGCGTGATGTTTTGAACGCTTGCATCCAATGAACCTGCAGTTGAAATTCCGCGAACCGAAAGATCAACGAAAGCCGCAGCAGCATTTGGGTTGGTGACATTCACGTTAAAGGTTGCCGTACCTGCATTTTCATTTACGGTTTGATGTGTAGTAGCGAATGAAAGTGTTACAGGCGTGAGTGATTGTGTGAGTGTAACAGCAGTTGCATTGTCGGTTGCAGCAGCTACTGCCCATACACGAGGAGTAGTATAGGTTGCAGTACTTCTATCGTAAGTACCTGTTGCAATAATGACATCTCCCGATGCAGGATCAGGAGCTAAAGTGGAAGTGGTTTGTAATTTTCCGCCGGAATACATATCGTTAACCGGTAATTGGTAACCATTCGCTCCTGCATTCACAACGGCAGTACCGGCACCTGCTCCAAAGAAAATAGCATCAACAGGAACGGTTGAATTGGTAATGGCGCTGAGGGGTAAATTGAACACACCGATACCATCACAGTTGGCACCACCGTTTCCGATTACACCACCGGTAGCAGCAGAACCAAGACCATCGCCTGCAGTTATTCCGGTATTGATGGCACGCAGTTTTTGTCCGGTAGGCGCCATGCTGGTTCCTCCAACATAAACGACGTTTCCGGCAGCAACCGAACCTGAATTGATTTGAAATGCATAAGTAATGGCACCACTGGTTAACCATCCTTGGGTGGTTGCGTTTCCGTTGTTGGTGACAATCACCGTATAGGGTGTTGTGGTAAAATCAATATTGCGCGTGGCTACAAACTCAACATATTCGAAAGGAGAGTCGGTAGCTGGGGGATTGGCCATGAACTCGGAAATAATCAGTCCCGGTCCCTGGGCATTTAAACCTTGCGACAACAATAAAGCTGCTGCAGCACTTAACCATTTGTTTTTGAATTTCATATCTACATTTTTATCCGCTGCAAAGTTGAACTTGCTGTATTAGCAGAAAAGTGCAGGGAGGTAAACTTTGTATCATGTTGACCTTTACAAAATGAAAAAGGCGTGAAAAAAATCACGCCTTTCTACAAAGATTCCGTTTACAATTTCTTCACAATGCGAAATGCGCAATGATTTTATCGGCCAAAAAGGAAGAAAGTTTGATGTACGATTCATGCGTCCAACCCGCTATATGTGGCGCCAACACGACCCTTTCGGAGCGGATAAGGTATTGGAAAGGTTCCGGTAACGTTGCCGTGTTCAGGTTTTCGAATGAACTGTGCTCGTATTCCAAAACATCCAAACAAGCACCTTTCACTTTTCCTGATTTCATTCCTTCCACCAAATCTGCGGTGTTTACATTTTTTCCGCGTGCGGTATTGATCAGGTAAAATGGTTTTGCACAGGTGGCAATAAAATTGGAATTGAAATAATGATGGGTTTCATCCGACTGCGGCAAATGCAGACTGATGATATCGCTTTCCTTTTTTAAGGTATCCAAATCTACTTCTTCAATTGTGGAAGTGGAAAATCCGCTTTTGTACTTATCGTGTACCAAAATCCGGCAATCGAATCCGGTGAGTTTTTTCGCCAGCGCACTGCCCATGTTTCCAAAACCAATGATGCCCACGGTTTTCCCCGCAAGTTCATATCCGCGATTTTCTTCCCTGCGCCAAATGCCGTTGCGCACTTCCACATCGGCACGCATCAAGTTATTGAACAACATCAACAACATGCCAATGGCTTGTTCACCCACTGCATCTCTATTGCCTTCGGGTGAGTTGAAACAAACAATACCGCGTTGTTTGCAATATTCCAAATCGATGTTTTCCATGCCCGCACCACTGCGTGCAATGAATTGCAAATTGCTTGCCTTGGCTAAAAAATGTTTGTCGAGCTTGATGCGACTGCGAATAACGATGCCCTGGTAATGGTGGATGATTTGTTCCAATTCCAATGGTGAAGTGGAAGTATGCATCACACATTTCACACCCTTTGCTTCCAAACGTTCTTTGAGAATGGGATGTACCGTATCGATGAAAATAACTCTCATGACACAAATTTCGGAAAAAGCGAGCAGGAAT
>JBIKKU010000189.1:0-6330 GCA_044360245.1 Flavobacteriales bacterium
CTGGTCAACCCAAAGACCTTTGAGGTCCTCATATTCTTGTGCATTTACCACACCTGCTCCCACAAAAAGGGCCAGGCTCAACATAGTGATCAGACGTTTCATGTTTCCGGTTTTATGATTTTAAAGTGCTAAAACAAATATAATGCCTGAGTTGCATTTCGCATAACTACGAAGGCTGCCGATGGGTGATTTTATGAACATTTCCGGCTGAAAAGCCTTTTTTAAGTGGCGGGCTGACCAAGAGGCGGGGAATTGGATATTTTTGCAACATGGCAGATATTAAAGAGATTTCCGGTCGACTGAGCTACAAAAAACATCAGGACGGGGCATTTACCATGGTGATTTCACCCAAAATTCAGGGTTGGGAAATGTATTTGCTCACCTTTTGGGTGTTCTCGTGGACCTTTGCCGGATTGTTTGTTTTCACACAATTGTTTGCAGGATACGACAAAGACACCACCTTGTTCATGATTTGTTTTATGGTGTTCTGGTTGTATTTCGAATACCGCATCGGATATGTGTGGTTGTGGCGCAGAAAAGGATTTGAACTCATCAAAATTGAAGACGGAAAATTATCGTACAAACGTTCGGTAAAGAAATACGGAAAAGTGTATGATTTTTACCTCGACAACATCGAAAAATTCGGAAAGGAAGAAATGAAAATTTCGTATTCCAATGTGCTTTCGAATTCGTTTTGGGTCATTGGTGGCGAGCGTTTGCGTTTCGATTACCAAGGGAAAGAAATTAAAATCGGTGTCCAGCTCGATGAAAAAGAAAGCGATGAAGCCGTAAAAGTAATTCGTCACGCCATGATTGAAGAGATTAACCGTTACAAACAATACCAGGAAAATCTTAAAGCGGAAGCAGAAAAAGCCAAAGCAGAAATGCAGCAGAAAAAAGATTGATCAAATGGATTTGGCCATCAGAAAATGCTGGATTTCATCCCACATCAAAAACGATTTTTCTTTCACTTCATAACCACAGGACAGGTAAAAAGGAACGGCAATCTCCCGAGCTTGTAAAACAATTCGAACGGCTCCTTTTGATTTTGCAATTTCTTCAGCTTGTTGCATCAATTGTTTTCCGACTCCCTTTCCTCTTGCCTGTTCAGTAACTCCCATAAAACGCACTTGTGCCTCTTCTGTTGAATTGAATTGCAATCGACAAACGCCCAGCACTTCATTGTTTTCTTTTGCCATGAGGTGAATGCCCTCGTTTTCTTTGTCGTCTTTTTCAGATCCCGGTGGTTTATTCCATGGAGCGCGTAAAGTCTCCCAACGCACTTGGTAGTAGCGTAAAAAATCTTCGGGTGTATTTGGAGAAACGATTACAGCTTGCGGATCAAAGGCAATGGTCGATACACGCAAAGCAGGTCCTTCCTCCGATTCGGATGCGAGGATCATGGATTGCGCATGTGGATTTAAAAATACTTCATCCATATTCAATACCGCACCTGCGGGTACACCGGCATGCAATAACAATTGCATGATTTCTTCACGGTCGAGTCTGAAAAACAAAGGCGCAAGATCACGGTGCAGCATACTTCTGTGTTTCACTCGTTCGGCATTGCTCAGGTAGCGGTGGTCCATTGCTATTCCTGGATCGCCCAGCACTTCGCACATTTTTTTGAATTGCGCATCGGAGCCAACAGCTAAGACAACAAATCGTTTGTCCGCTGTAATGAAAGTTTCACCATAAGGCGCAATATTGGGATGCAGTGATCCCATGCGTTGCGGAACATGATTGGCCATGAGGAAATTCGATGCTTGATTGATCAATGATGCCACCGCCGATTGATAAAGCGAAACGTTGACATAACTTCCTTCTCCTGTTTTTTCCCGTTTCAGCAAAGCCAATAAAACCGCTTCTTTTAACTGATGTGCCGCAAGAACATCGATGAGTGCAAGGGGCATTTTTAAGGGACCACTTTCCGGTGTTCCGTTCATCGACATGAATCCGGTTTCTGCTTGCAATACGACATCAAAAGCAGGACGAGCATCTTCATCTCCGAATCCGGTAATGCGTCCGTAAATGAGTTTAGGATTGAGTTGTTTCAGGCTGTCGTAATCCAAACCCAGTTTTACATCATCTCCCGATTTAAAATTGGCAATAACAATATCTGCATCCTTCACCTGTTCCAGCACCCAACGAATATCATCTTCGTTTTTGAGGTCTTTAAAAAAATGTTCTTTCCCCCAATTCACACTACTGAAATACGCTGAATTTTTTCGATCAGCCGGTTCGGTTGGTAATTTCCAGGAACGGGTTACATCTCCACCGGTTTTTTCGTTTTCAATTTTGATAACGCGCGCACCGAGTTCGGCAAAAAACATACCCACCGCGGGTCCTGCCAATACCGAGGCCAATTCTACCACTTTTAAATCCTTGAACATGTTATGGTTTTTCGAAAGGTAAACAATAGGAAGCAATAATGCTGTTTACGCTTTGCCGTTTACTAAATGGATTTTTCAGCAGTAGTTAATTTTTCTATTTTGATTTATATTCTTTTCGGAATGAAAGTGCTTTTTGTTTTTCTCTTTTGGGTGTCGGTTAATTTTTCATTGTATGCCCAGGTATATACTCCAATACCTTTAAACACTGCAGCATGGGTGGGGAATGAATACTACATTTTTGGTAATACGGTTTATGGCGATTGGCTTACCACGTCCATTGGTGACACCATCATGCAGGGAAAGAGATATGTGCATTTTCGTCCGCATACCTTTTGGTACGGAATGCCCAACGAATATATAGAGCCTGAATTTTACCTGCGGAACGATACTGCCACGCATCGGGTTTACATGATGCGCCAATATGAATTTCATGAAAGGGTATTGTTTGATTTTAATTTACAAGTAGGAGATACACTTGAGGGATATTATCGTTTTTCGAGTGGCGACAGTATAGCGGTTTTTACCGTGACGAATCGCATGATGGTGAATTTTGGTTATGGTCCACGTGTGGTAATCGATTTTCAATATGCGCCCAATCGATTAATGCGTTGGATTGAAGGGGTTGGTTCTCTGGGGGGCATGGTTTTCCCGGAAATTGCCATGTTTGAAGGAGGTTCTTCGCTAGGGTGTTTTTATGAGCAAATTCAGGTGTCGACTCCTGTGGTTTTTAATTCGTTTTCTACCTGCAATTTAAATGTTGGACTTCCGCAGGAACATGAAGTTCAATTGCGCTTAAAAACAGTGGCCTCGAGAACAGTAGAAATTGAACATTATTTTTCTTCACCTTTAAAAATGGAAGTATACACTATCAATGGAACTTTGATTTATTCAGGAATTCTGCCATCAGGTGCTCATCCCTTCTCTTTGGAAAAGTGGTCAACGAATTGTTTTGTTTTTCGTTTTTTCAGTCAAGACGGCAAAGTTAATTTGGTTAGAAAAGTGGTTGTGTAAAAATCCCCAAGTTTCGTTTTTTAGGCATCCTTTTTATTTTTCCTTCAAAAAAAACACCGCTTTTCTTTTTGTTTTGGTTTTGATAGGTAGTATGTTTGTCTCATGCTTAAAAAGGCTTTTGCTGTAATCATGATTTTATTCCTGATGGTGAATCTCGCCTCAGCAAGCCTTATTCTGCTTGATTTTTCAATTCGTCAGGCCCAAATTGCCGCTGAAAAGTGCGAGAATAAAAAGAAGCCTGAAATGAAATGTAACGGGAAATGTTACCTGGCTAAGAAGCTTAAAAAACAAGCAGAAAAAGAAAAAGAAACTCCTGTTTTTCCGGATTTCAAAAAATCTCCTGAGGTTGTTCAGCATTTTGAAATGCTTTTTACTTCGCTCCGATTATTTCCAGCCAAAGTCAACAGTTTTTATTTTCAGTTCGGATGTTTGTCCGATCCTGAAACACCATCCCTTCCTCCTCCCGAATGGAGGGCTTAATCGAATTTTTGCAGCATAATTTATTTTTTTCGGTTTAGCGACCTGAGTGGTCATGTTTTGCATGACTTATTCAGTCGTTGGGATTTGTCATAGCAGGTTTAGGTAACGCATTGCAATGGTTTGCTGCCCGTGTAATGTTGACATGACCACAACAGGTTGCTTTTTAAATTTCAAAACATGGAAACACAAAACACTTTGGAACAAGTTTTAGTCGCTAATAACCCGGCTCAAGATATTTTTCCGGACACGTCCACCTTTGCACTTATGGGGGTGATTTTTTTATTGCTCATTATTGTTTTGGTTTTTGGGGAAGTTGTGAAATCGGTATCTCGTCTGCCGGAACACGATGGTAGCAAACCACGAAACCTCCACCAACGTTTAGCCCAAATCACAATGAATTTTGCGCCATTTTGGATGCCGCTTGTTGTCTTTTTGTTGCAGTTCAGGTTAATGGACAATCAATTGCTGTTCTCCATTTCCCTTGATGCAGATGGAATCAAACATCTGTGCATGATTGGATTTATAGTTTTTGAATTGTTTGTCATTAGCAGGTATTCAAAAGTCATTTACAAGTATATTTAAACTATAGAGAATTAAATAAAGGTCGGTAGACAATACCGGCCTTTTTTAATGGGACTGGTTCAATGGAAAATGAAACTCAAATTGCAGTAAAATAAAACCGTTGATTTAAAAAACCGTTTTTTCACTAAAACCAAAAAGTATGTTCACAAGAATTAGAATGAAAAGTTCAATTATGGCATTCAGTTTATTGCTGATGGGCAGCATTGTTTCTGCTCAAACCATTGATTGGACGCAAAAAGCAAATCCACTTTTTCTTTCTGTGAATGGCGTTGCTTTTAGGTCAGATGGACAAAAGGTGATTTCAGGTACCAATTGCCATCCTGCTGCAATTCGCATGTACGATGTGTCGACTGCTGCATTGGAATGGGATTACAATGTCGGTATGACCTATATGTGTATTATGGGCTTAACCTTTAGTTCGAATACCGGTTATATTGTTGCCATCGAAGAGTTTGGTAACATATTTATTTTTGACAATACCGGAGCTACACCTGTTATTTTAGACACCATTAATACCGGAACCTCTTATGGATTCTCAACGGCCATTTCCCCTTCAAACGATAAAGTAGCCGTGGGATGTTCCAATGGGAAATTAAAAATTTATAATCTCGCCGATGGTTCCTTATCCAATGACATCAATGCGCACCCAAGTTGGGTAACTACGGTAAATTATGCTCCAAATGGATCACGAATTGTGACAGGAGGAAGCGATGATAAAGTGAAAATCTGGAGCACATCAGGAAGCCTCTTGTTCACTTGTAACGGGCATACCGGAGATATTACCAATGTGAAAATTTCTCCGGATAATCAGTATGTTGTTTCTTCTTCAAAAGACAATTCCATCAAAATTTGGGAATTATCCACCGGGATACTGGTGCGCACTATTACCGGACATTTAGGAGATGTAAATGGTATTGATGTTTCGCCAGATGGTTCGTGGATAGTTTCGGGGTCATCCGATAGTACATGTAAAATTTGGAATTTCAATTCAGGAGTATTGGTGTCAACTTTTGGTGTGCCGGATAGTGGAGCTGTAAACACCGTTTCCTGGTCTCCTTCCGGAGATAAGATTGTTACCGGAAATAGTTTAAGTGATGTTGTTTTATGGAGCATTCCTTCTGCTCTTGGAACAGGTGAAGAAAAATTGGATAATGACCTAATTGTTTTCCCAAATCCTGCGCAAGGAAATCTCTCAATTTCAATTCCTTTTTCATCAACAAATAATCATTTATACATCTATAATGAATTGGGACAATTGCAATATGAAACGGCAGTGTTAAACAGTAAGGTTCATGCAATTAACCTTGAAGGATTTTCACCGGGGGTATATTTCCTAGTGCTTAAGAATGACCAAGGCACAAATACAGTTCGGGTAATCGTGAATAATTGATTGCCTAATTCTATCGTATTTATATTCTAAGCATATTTAGCGGCATTCATTTTTTTCTAAAAAACCTAGAAATCCGCTTCGCTTCTTCGGAATCCAGTCTTGGACAAAAAAAAGTGGCTTTCGTATTATGATGTGCCCAAGACTGGATTTTCCGAAATTCGCTTCGCTTCTTCGGAATCCAATCTTGGACAAAAAAAAGTGGCTTTCGTATTATGATGTGCCCAAAACTGGACTTTCCGAAATTCGCTTCGCTTCTTCGGAATCCAGTCTTGGACAAAAAAAAAGTGGCTTTCGTATTATGATGTGCCCAAGACTGGACTTTCCGAAATTCGCTTCGCTTCTTCGGAATAAACTTCTCGTCCAGTCTTGGACAAAAAAAAAGTGGCTTTCGTATTATGATGTGCCCAAGACTGGATTTTCCGAAATTCGCTTCGCTTCTTCGGAATAAACTTCTCGTCCAGTCTTGGACAAAAA
>JBIKKU010000158.1:0-7005 GCA_044360245.1 Flavobacteriales bacterium
TCTGACCTTGATTCATCGTGTTTCGTATTCCGATTCGTGGTATGCAGATGCTGCAAAAGCACAAGGAGGATGGACGCTGGAAATGATTGATCCTGCTAATCCTTGCGGTGAAGCAAACAATTGGCGAGCATCCAATGATACGCGCGGTGGAACACCGGGGATGGTGAATTCGGTGAACGGAAACAATCCGGATGCACAAGCACCCAAAGTGTTGCTGGTTGAAGCACTGAATGCAACAACTGTGGTCGTGCATTTTGATGAAATTTGCGACAGTGTTTCGATGCGTACAGCAGTGTATTCCATCAACAATGGCATTAATGTAACGGGAACAACCGTGCTCAGCGATCGAAGCGTGGAATTGCTTGTCAGTCCTGCCCTGCAGCAACAAGTTGTTTACACTTTAACCGCTACCAATTGCGAAGACTGTGTAGGAAATACCGCCGGAAGTAGTCTTGATTTTGTTTTACCCGATTTACCTTATGCGGGTGATTTAATCATCAATGAAGTGTTGTTTGATCCGCGTGGAAGTGGAGTGGATTTCGTAGAAATTTACAATCATTCTTCGCGTTACATTTCCCTTAAAGATTGGCGTTTGGCCAATTACAGCAACGACACCATTGCCAATGAAAAAATCATCAGCGACCAACAAATTATTTTGTTTCCGGGTGAATACCTGGTGCTGACAACCGATGCATCAAACATTGCCGCTGAATATCCGCTTGCCCATGTGAACCGCATTCTCGAAATGGATGCCTTGCCTTCGTACAACAATGATGAAGGAAGGGTAGTGCTGATTTCTTCACTCAATCAAGTGAGCGATGATTTTACCTATACTGCCGATATGCATTTTGCATTGTTGTCAAATCCCGATGGTGTTTCATTGGAACGCATCGATTTTAATCGCCCGAGCACGGAAAGCACCAATTGGCACAGCGCTGCCGAAGCGGTTGGTTTTGCAACACCGGGTTACCTGAATTCGCAATACCTTCCAACAGAACCGAGTTCAGCAGTGAATGCAGAACCAAGCACTTTCTCTCCGGACAGTGATGGCTACAATGATGTGGTGAATGTTTCGTATGCTTTTGAGCAAAGTGGATTTGTAGGCACGATTCTTATTTACGACATGCAAGGGAGATTGGTGCGTCGCTTGATGGAAAATGAATTGCTCGGAACATCGGGTGTCATTTCCTGGGATGGCATCAACGACCGCAGAGAAAAAGCCAACGTTGGCGGTTATGTTATTTACATGGAGGTTTACGATTTGAGCGGAAAACTCAAAGCCTACAAAATTCCTGTTGTTTTAGCGGCAAAAATGTGATGCTGTTGTTATGATGATTTTCTTACGTTATGTTTTACTTCTCCTGATGTTTTCGGGAAATGCTTTCTATGCCCTCGCTCGTCCCGGTGGAGGCGAATCCTACGATAGTGGAAGCGATTATTCTTCATCCGACAGTGACGATGATGATTCTTATTCATCTTCCTCATCATCCTCCTACAGTGATGATGACGATGACGACTCCTCATCGGGAAGTTCCGGAGATGGCGGACCTTTGGGTATAGTTTCTTTGTTGCTCTTTGTTGTTTTTATTGCAGGCGCATTTACGGTTTCTTCTATTCGCGATTACATCGCAAAAATCCGAAACAGAAAACTTGAAAAACTCTGCAGGAATTTTCGCGAGCACGCACCTCATTTTAAGCAATACCCCAATGCCAATTATGAACGGATTTCACCCAAAGAAATCCTTTCAAGGGATATGAATTATTCCGAAGCATTGTTGGAAGATTTTGCTTTGCTGCTTTTTCACCGCTTGTGCGATGCCGATTCACCGGAAGAAAAGAAAAAACTTGCACCTTTTTTGGAAGAAGGTTTGCGCAAGAAATTTGCTGCTTATTCTTCTAAATCCTTGCGAAGGGAAGTGGTGGGGAACATTTCCGTTGAACGTCGCATTCGCGTGAAAGATGTGCATTATGTGGAATTTAATCTGGAAGTGAACATGGAGCTTCATGCTACTTCCGAACATAAATTTTTTGCAAAATACCTGCTCACTTTATGCAGAGGATCGATGGCGCAAAGCCTCCCGCTCGATAGAATGTTGTCGCTAAACTGTCCGAACTGCGGAGCGGGAACCGATTTCACCGATGCAGGAATTTGTGCACATTGTGGTGAAGTGGTTGTCGATAAAGGAGCGCAATGGAAATTGTTTTCATTGGATTTAACGCAAGTAGTACCCTTGCATATTGCTTCCGGAAACAAACCATCGTATGCACCTGAGCGCGGAACGCAGACACCGACCAAAATGCAATCCGATTTGGAAGAGCGTAAACGACAATGGTGCAATACACACAAAGTGGAAAAATTTTCGGAAGTGGAAAAAGATTTCACAGTACGTGCCAATGAAATTTTTCTCTCGCTTTACAAGGCATGGACCGAAGATCAATGGCAAAATGCACTGCCTTATACCAGCGATCGTTTGTACGAATCTTTTGCGGGATATCTGGATGAAAATCGCGCCAATGGCTGGAGAAATCGTTTGGATCAAATTCAGGTAACGCGTGTTACCTTATGCAAAATAGAACAAGATGGTCCGCTGGATGTATTTACCGCACGCATTTTTGCCTCATGTCTCGATTACTACACCAATGCTTCCGGCGATTTGATTGCGGGAAGTAATGCAACGCCACGTGAGTTTTCGGAGTATTGGAAATTCATTCGTTCAAAAGAAAGTGTGCAAGCAGGTCAGGACCAACACTGTCCGAATTGCCATGCACCAAAAGAAAAAATTGGTCGACACGCCATTTGCGGCAACTGCGGGACGAAGGTGAATGCTCCGGTTTTTGGTTGGGTACTTGCAGAAATCATTCAAGACGAAGCCTACAAGGGATAATCCGCTTTAGGACTCCATGCTCCAGGTGTGATCGGCGAGGAGTTTGACTTTGGAAACGAAGTTTTTGAACCTGCGCGCACGGCCCCATTCATCCGGACCAATCATCGATAAAATGTATCCGCCTTCTTCGGTTTCGTAGAGGTAATAAGTACTTCCCATCAAAGGCGCAAAATTCATTTTGGCTTGGTAAATTTTTAATGACAATTCTTTGCGTTCCTGAATTTTTCGGGCTTGTTCGGCAAGAAGTTCAATTTGCTGACGGATTTGGTCGAGTTGCATGTCGGTTTGCTCTTCCATGGCCGACAAGGCTCTGCTTTTGATAACGCTTTCCTTGGTGGTTTTCACGACTGCCGATCCGCGGTGGTGTGCATAGGGCAGAGAACCGGGTGTTTCGGTGGTATTGTCCTTATCAATGGGATTAAAAAAGCTGTCGTTCTCCTGATTGTTCATAGCAAGTAAAAATATACAAACGCAGAACCAATAAAAAAGTTTAGAAAACGATAAATGTCGATTACCCTAACAATTTTTTCATTTTGAATTGGCCGTAGAGCTTCCGTTATTTGTATAAGAGAGCTATGAGCAAGATCAAACTGGAAATGGAGTACGATTACGATTTCGACTTGATCGGAATCAGTTGTCACGCCCCCGATTACCGCTTGTGCTGGGCTATCAATCAGGCTTTGGGGATATCCATGGTAAAAATGGACCAAAGCATGGAGATACGACATAAAAAAATGGAAACGCATACACAGCATTCCGTTTTTGAGTTTGTGCACGAGGAAGATCATCTGGAATATTTTCTCCTTGCCAATAAAAATGGAGCTTCTTTGCTGATACCCGAACAAAAAAATGCGGACTATCTTTTCCTTTTGCGCAACAATTTTGTGCATGCCGTGCCTGAGTTGATTCAAACGCTACGTTCCATCGACTTGGTAATCATGGCTTTTGCAATTGATGTAGAAAGCTTGAAATCCAAAGAAAATCTCATATTTTAGAGTTTTAACCAATACCCTATATTTTGAAAGACAAACAACGTTTCCACAAGAAGACCAAAATCGTAGCGACCCTCGGTCCTGCTTCTTCTTCGAAGGAAGTATTAAAAGAAATGATGTTCAATGGCGCGAATGTGTTTCGCGTAAATTTCTCGCATGGTGAATACAGCAAACATGAAGCTGTAATCAATTTGATTCGGGAACTTGTAAACGAAACCGGAATACATGTGGCTATCCTCGCCGATTTGCAAGGACCAAAACTGCGCGTTGGAGAAATGGAAAACAATGGCGTTCCTTTAAAGGATGGCGCAACTTTTTTACTCACCACCGAAAAATGCATCGGAACATCTGAACGTGCTTATATCACCTACAAAGAATTCCCTTACGATGTAAAACCCGGTGAGCGTGTATTGATGGATGATGGAAAATTGGTCTTGGAAGTTGTTTCCTCCAATGGTTTGAATGAAGTAACCACCAAAGTCATTCAAGGTGGAATTCTCAGTTCCAAAAAAGGATTAAACCTTCCCAATACCAAAGTTTCTTTGCCTTCACTTACCGAAAAAGACAAAGCCGATTTGGATTTTGCTTTGGAGATGGATGTGGATTGGATCGGACTTTCCTTCGTTCGTGAAGCGCGCGATATCATTGAGCTCAAGCACATCATTGCAAGCAAACAAAAACGTGCGCGTGTGGTGGCAAAAATTGAAAAGCCTGAAGCCATTGAAGAAATTGATGATATCATTCATGAGTCCGACGCCTTGATGGTGGCGCGTGGGGATTTGGGTGTTGAAATTCCCTTGCAGAATGTTCCGCTTATTCAAAAAATGATCATTCGTAAATGTCTTGCACAAGCTAAACCGGTAATCGTGGCTACACAAATGATGGAAAGCATGATCAACTCGCTTACGCCATCACGTGCGGAAGTGAACGACGTGGCCAATGCTGTATTCGATGGTGCAGATGCGGTAATGCTGAGTGGAGAAACTTCTGTGGGTAATTATCCGGTGAAGGTAATTGAGACCATGTCGAAAATCGTAATGGAAGCAGAAACTTTTGATGGTATTTACCATAAAGAGTCCATTCCCGAAGACCACCACAACGACCGTTTCATCACCGATAGCATTTGTTTCAATGCTACGCGTTTGGCGCAACGTGTGAATGCGAAAGCAATTGTAACGATGACGCATTCCGGATATACGGCCTTTAAGATTTCTTCGCAACGCCCGAAAGCAGAGTGTTTTGTACTTACCGGCAATAAAAAGATTTTGGACACACTCAGTTTGGTTTGGGGTGTTCAAGGGATTTACTACGATAAAATGGTAAGCACTGACCACACCATTGCCGATGCAAAATATTTGCTGAAGAAAAACAAGTTTGTGGAAGATGGCGATTTGGTCATCAATATTGCTTCCATGCCGATTGAAGAAAAAGGGAAATCGAACATGCTCAAGTTGAGTAGGGTAGAATAACCCTTAACGATAAAAAGAAACCCGGGGAAATCTCCGGGTTTTTTTGTGTTTACTTTTTTAGTTTTTTCTGTTTGACGATTTTGTCGTGATCAATTCCGAAATCCTTCATCAGGTCTAGCCCGTAATTGCGGATGGTTTCGATGATGATGTTGTTGTTATAATTTTCTTTGCATTAGTTACTTCGAATTAAAACACCATCAACTTCTCTCGTGATGTTCCGTTTTTACCTTCAATCGTAATGAAATAGGTTCCTGCTTCCAAGTCGGAAACGGAAAATGGGATTGATTTTCTTCCTGCGGGAATTTGTTCCTGAGCAATTGTTTTTACTAGTTTACCTTGCATGTCGCTGAGGTAAATGTTCACCAAATCATTTTCTTTCGCATCCATTTGCAAGGTGCAATTGTCGTTGGAGGGATTTGGAAAAACGCGGGTGGAGATAGAGTTGGAATTTTCAGGCAAGCCGACATTGCCTCCGTATACTTTTAGATAAGGACGCTGTGTGCTATCGCTTGCATCCGAAGCGTGAACATAAAAAATGACAGAGGCATTGTTGCAACCAACCGTCGGAGAGTAAATAATAAATCCGTGGTTAGGTGTTGCTCCGGAGCGCCATGCATTATAGGCTGATGTAATATTGTACTCTCTCAATCCGAAGGCATTTGGAAAAGAAATGTTTATTGGACCAAAAAAATCAAGGCCTTGTGAAGGGAAGTCGTTATACGTTACGGTTGATTCATTCCAATCTGCCAACATGTATGCAAAATAGAAATCGGCATTGCAATTCGAATAACAATAGCTCGTGTGATCGAGGTGGGTAAAACCTACAAAAACAGAGTCAGCATTTTCGGGCAAGGTACTGACGTCAAATTTTACCATCGAAATAACATGTGTCGAGTTGCAATTCGAAATGGGAGCAGTGTAAATTTGAGGATAAGATCCGTAGTTTGTTGACGGTGTTTCCTGACTGCAAATAACATCTTTTCCTCCATTGATTCCTCCATCATCCGTTCCGTCGTTGTTACCGGGTCCGGGCTGAAACACGGTTATCACTTGCGCTTGTGCACTTA
This sequence comes from Flavobacteriales bacterium, assembly GCA_044360245.1. Classification (GTDB taxonomy): domain Bacteria; phylum Bacteroidota; class Bacteroidia; order Flavobacteriales_D; family UBA2798; genus UBA2798. The sequence continues at coordinate 6,414 of JBIKKU010000158.1, forward strand.
ACATTATTCCTAAAAAGGAGCCGGCCAGTAGTAGTGTTTTCATGGTTTATCTTTTTTACAAAATTCCCATGCAACTGTTTTTTTTGCGATGACCCGCCTCAGCAAAAACATGTGATATCCATCATCACAAACTGCCTGCTACCACACTTTCCAGTTCTTCTGTTTTTAATTTCTCGGTTAAGGACTCCATAGCAGTAAACAATTCTTCCATTTGATTCAGCACATAATAATGTTCTTGCATTCTATCGTTCTCAAAAGGATCGTTCAGAATCCTATTCAAGTCAAAAGCAATTTTTTCAGTGGTGTTTTCCTGCAATGCTTTTTTAGTTTCTCCAAAAGAAGAAGCCAATCCTGCACCGCAAATTTTCAATTGATGGTCTTCTTTTACCAATCCGAATTCGATGGTATACCAATACAAACGTTGCAGTTCGCGCACAATCTCCGGATTGTATAAGAACCTGGTTCCAAGCTCGCCGAATTGCTGCATGAATTGTGCGTATTTGGGAATCGCCAATAAAGGCACATGTCCGAAAATATCGTGAAACATATCCGGTTCTTCGAGGTAATCCAATTGTCCGGGTTGACGTAACCA